>NZ_QRHU01000011.1:0-88152 GCF_003470945.1 Collinsella sp. AM23-17
GGGCAGAGGCGGGGCATGCCCCGCCTCTTACACCACATCTCTGTGCGCTACCCTGCCCTCGGGCGCGAGGCTGCTTATTTGGGCAAATGATGGGCTGTCGGATTCGACAGTCTGCATGTCATCGATTGCCGGAACTTCATTTATTGTCGGGTCATCCAGCGTGATACCTTCGAGTGTTGCTTTTTCGAGGTCGATTCGTTGACGATCTTCGGAATCCTGGCGAAGCTGCTTCTGAATTCGTTTTTTCTCTTCTATAAACCTTCTGAGCACAAACTGTCTCAGGTTCTCTTGCATGATTTGAAAGTCTTTTGGCAGACGCGAGGGACGTATGCCCTCTTTCCGTTGGATCGCCTCCATGACCCTAACGAAAGCGCTGGCATGCATAAAGGAATAACGACTGACGGTGATGATTCCGTATCCCATGGACGCAAGCGCATTCTTGCGCTCCTCATCGATGGCGCGATCTTCTTCCGCGTCATGATAAAACCCGTTGTATTCAATGTCTGTGCGAGATTTCTTTAGATACGCATCCATAAAGAACTTTTTGCGTCTCGTGAGATTCTTTGCGGCAGCGGTGACCTGCACCTCGTAATCGGTCTCAATTCCCTTAATACCAAGCCCTCCTTCGCTTTTAGGCAGCGTTAGCATCATGACAAAGGCCGTTTCCATAGGAGACCGGCATCCCTCGCGCACACATTGGATCGCCTTTCGGGCAAGGGCCAGACCGTCGCATCTGGTAATGGAATTAAAGAACTGTTTTAACCTTTCGGTCGAGGTGAGCGCGAAACGCTCGTTATACGAGGTGGAAGAGTCGGTTCCAAGGGAGTAAGCGCCGCACAATTCAAAGTAGTACTCCACCAGTTCGCGAAAAGGGAGATAGGTGGTGGCCTGAAGTGCGCAAAGCTCAACGCCAACAATGAAGATGCCATCTTTGAGCTCTATAAAGCGTGAGTTCGAGAATCGTTTTGACGAAACGTGGCATTGACAGTTCGTTGCATGGCGCGCATTCTTGCGATCAAACACCATTACCTCGAGGCAATCATTTGCGTCGAGGGAAACATCGTGTTTGGTGAGCCATTCTGCGGCTGCGTCAAGGAGCGTTCCGGTGGGACATGATCCGTAAATCGCGGCAGGGTTACAGGGCTCGGTGTCTTTCGCAGACGCCGAATGCGCGGCCTGGTAGACCGCTTTTGCAGTGGTATGTGACAATACGATACTCATGGTATATATCGTGTCAGCTAATGCCGTGTTGATGGCGCTGAGTGGGAAAGCCGTTTTAGGGGCCTAACCAAATGCTGTCCAAAAGCTTGACGCGATTATGGGCTGGCACGCCTAAAATCAATGTTCTCGCAGCTTAGCTATAGCATATAAAAACTCAATTGCTGCACATTTGATATCGATGCATCACCATCCGACAACGAATTACGTGTCGGGAATTGGCCGAAATCGTTCAAAATGAGGGTTCAGAATTTGTGATGGCAGATCTATCTGTGGAACGTAGGGCGGCCCCGCTGCGGTGTTTCCCGCTGCGAGGCCGCTCGTGAGCAAGCAGTGTTTGTCTCAGACGTTGCTATTTCGCAAACAGGTTCTTGAGGTTGAACTCGGCCTGTACCGTGCGAAGCATGAGGTCGGTGTCGTCGAGGCCCAGGTGCTGCTCGTTGGCGTCGGGCGCGAGGGTGCCGCGACGGCGTGCCCAGTTCTCGAGCGCGGCGGGGGCGGACTCGCGGGGGAGCGAGCGCACGTCGGCGTCCAGGCTGCGGCAGATCTGGCGCGAGTCGATGACGATGATCTTGCCGGCGCGGCGTGCCTCGGCGTAGCCGTCCAGGTGGATCTTGAACCAGCTGTCCTCAAAGGCGGCGTTGTGTGCCATGTACGGGTACTTCTTCATAAGCTTGAGCAGCTGCTTTTGCAGCTCTTTGTTCTCGCGGAACGGCTTTTTGCCGTCGATGTCGTCCCAGGTGATGTGGTGGATATTCGACAACGGCACATCCTCGCCGCGGTAGATGTCGGGCAGGCCGCAGTAGTGTGCCTCGGCGTCATGCGGGACGGCGTCGCTGGTGAGCTCCATGATCTCCCAGCCCACGTTGATGATATAGCCGCGCTCGGGTGCACGGCCGGTGGTCTCGATGTCGATACCGAGCACGGTGCCCTGGATGGGCTTGCGGGCGTAGGCCACGCCGAGCGCGTCGCGGTCGCCGCGGATTTCGCGCATAACGGACGCGGCGGTGCGCTTTTGCATCTTGCCGATGGCGGCGCAGGTGTCGGCATCGGACAGGCCGCGCGAGAGCGTCGCGGGCGTCACGTTGCGCAGACGCGCCTCGCCAATCTGGTCGCACAGGTCGCGGTTGCGGTCGGCCAGGTCGCGCACGGTGGCAAAGTCGAAGCCGGGGTCGCCCTCGGCGGTAAAGTACTCGGTCTCGAGCACCTTGAGGGCCTCCTCGCCCTTCTGGCGCTCGGACTCCATGGCGCCGTGGTCGCCGTAGATAAACATGGGGATAAACGGCTGGCGCTCGTATTCGAGTGCTTGCGATACGTTCATATGCTACTCCTTGGACGGGCCGCGTTGTGCGGCTCGAGGTTACTGAGTTATGGCGAGATGATAGTTTACCATAGGCAACTATTGGCACCGCGCCCGGGACAACTACAATACCCTAGTTGACCGCTAGGACTTTTACAATGCTGCCGAAAGACACGAAAGGTTCCATCCGTCATGGATTTACTGATTGATATTCTGCTCGACGCCGGCAAGGACACGCTGTCGCTGGTGCCGTTTTTGTTGGTGACGTATCTTGCTCTCGAGACACTTGAGCACGTTGCGGGCGACCGCGTCAACGGCGCTATCAAGCGCGCCGGCGCTGCGGGTCCCGTGGTTGGCTCGCTGCTGGGCATGGTGCCGCAGTGCGGCTTTTCGGCCATGGCGGCCACGCTGTACGCCGGCCGTGTCGTGACCTTGGGCACGTTGGTGGCGGTGTTCCTTTCGACCTCCGACGAGATGCTGCCGCTGCTACTTGCCGAGCAGGTTCCCGTGCAGACTATGGCGATGCTTTTGGCTTCGAAAGCGCTGATCGCACTGGTCACGGGTTTTATCGTGGACGCTGCCATTCGCGGCCTGCGCCGTAACGCCCGCGCGCACGCGGCGATTCGCCGTACCGTGCTGGGAACCGCGGCCAACCCGGCCCACGTGAACTGCGCGCACGACGACCACAGCGGCGGTGACATCATCGACGAGGTGGCCGAGGCAGGCGTGAGCGCCGACCACATCCACGAGCTGTGCGAGCGCGACCATTGCGGTTGTGATGAAGACGAGGACGAGCACGAACGCGGACATGGCCACGATCACGGTCATGAGGGCGAATATGAACACCATGATGGTCACGGTCACTCCCATTCCCACGAAGGGACGCCTGTCCTGTCGATTATCCGCAGCGCCATCTCCCACACCGTGCAGGTATCGGTATTCATTTTCCTGGTGACGCTGATTCTGGTTGCCGTGCTCGAGACGTTCGGCGAGTCCGCAATCGAGCAGTTCCTGCGCGGCAACGAGACGCTTGCGGTCCTGGGCTCGGCACTCGTCGGCCTGATCCCCAACTGCTCGGCCAGCGTCGTCATCACGCAACTGTACCTGGAAGGCGCGCTGCAGCTGGCCCCGATGCTCGCCGGCACGCTCATTTCCGCCGGCGTGGGTTATCTGGTGCTGTTCCGCACCAACCGCAGCGCCCGCGAAAATGCCGTGTTCCTGATCATGATGTACGTCATCGGCGCTGGCTGGGGCCTCATCCTCTCCGCCTTTGGCCTCTAAGTAGATGTTTGGGATAGGCCGTAAAAACTGGGGTATACCGTAAAATCTACCGCCATGACTTGGGCGCTGGATGCGCGTCAATCGCCAAAACAAAAAGGTAGATTTCCGGACATGTCCCAAAAATCTACCTTGGTTAGCGCAGCAGCTCGGTGAGGTTGCGTTTAAAGCGGGCGCGGTCTTCGCTGGTAAATGCCGCCGGCCCGCGAGTGCGTCCGCCGGCGCGGCGCACCTTCTTTTCCTCGTGGCGAATAAACAGCTGCATGTCGATGGTTGCTTTGTCGTAGACGCGCCCGCGCACACCGATAGCGGCGGCATCGCGCCCGGGCACCATGCTCGCCAAGCCAATGTCCTGCGTCACGACCACGTCGCCCGCCTGCAGGCGTTCGACAATGGCAAAGTCGGCGCTGTCGGCGCCCACGCTCACGTCGAGCGTCGTGACCCAAAAGCCGCGTCGCGCGTGCTCGGCATCGCGCGGGTCGTCGCGGCGAATGTGCCGTTCCAGGTTTTGCGTGCTGTTGCCGGCGATAACAACGGCGACGCCCGCCCGCCGCGCGCAGTCAATCGACTCGCGCGTGACCGGGCAGGCGTCTGCATCAATAAAGAGCGTTCGTGGCATCTAGCGCACCAGTTTGCCAAATTGAATAGCGCGAACAATCAGCGTTACGCCAAACACCAGCAGCGCGGCGCCGCTAAAGATGACGAGCATCTTGGCCGACCACAGCGGATAGATAAACACGAACATGCCGGCGATGATGGAAAGTGCGCCGCTCAGGATGGCGAGGGCGCGGTTGGACGAAAGCTCGGACTCCAGAATGGACATGACACCTTCGACAATCCAGCCAAAGCCGGCCACGATAACCACCATCGTGGTGAGCGTCGCGGTCGAGAAGGCCTGGTTGCGCAGGATTATGACGCCGCCCAAGATAATGAGTAGGTTGGAGATGATGCTCGTCACGCGCCAGCCGGTGGGCAGCAGCGGCTCAAAAATGGCAGTGAACAGTCTGATGGCAGCAGTGATTACAAAGTAAAAACCCAGGACGGTCGTCAAAAAGACGAGGGACTTGGCGGGTGCAAAAAGCAGCGCGATACCAGCAATGAGCGCTAAGACGCCCGTGATGGCGTAGATCCAGCGTACGGCCTTGACGGCTTTGCCCGCCATGCTTTTCTCGTCAAATCCAAACTGGCTCGATTTTTGGTCATCGTTCTTAAAGATGCCCATAATGTCTCCTTTCCGTGCGGCGTAAGCCTTGATCGTTACAACCAGTATCGCCTAAAGGCGCTGGCGTATGGGTCGGGGAGGGCGAAACGTAACCCAAAGGCCCTGAATTGTTTCCGTTGTTCCCCACGTCGCGATTTTCTATTCAACAGGTGTAGAACATTGCAGCCCTGTTCGTTATTGCCTACGTTTTAGGTTAGATTTTCCTAAGGACAATTGGCTTGTATTGGGGGTCCCTATGAACGAAGCAGTTCCCGAGGCGCCGGTAAGCGCTGAGTCGATGGCGAAGCAAGGTTGCGAAAAGCTCGGCCTGGACACGTTTGACGCGCTGGTCCGCCGCGCCCGCACGTGCCGCCGTTTTGACGAGTCCATGCGCGTGCCGCGCGAGTTTTTGCTCGAGCTGGCGGAGCTGGCGCACCTGACCCCGTGTGGTGCCAATGCTCAGCGTCTTCGTCTTCATGTGGTGAGCGGTGCCGAGGATTGCGCGCGTGTATTTGACGAGCTCGCATGGGCCGGCGCACTTAAGGATTGGCCGGGTCCTGCCGAGGGCGAGCGCCCGACCGGCTACATCGCGATTCTGGCTGAGCGCGCCGTTCCGGGCAAGCCTGCCGCTCCCATTACCGAGGTCGACACGGGCATTGCCGCGCAGACGATGATGCTCGCCGCCCGCAGCGCTACGCCCGAGGTGGCAGCCTGCATGTTCAAGGCCTTTACGCCCCATGCGATCGATGCCATGGGGCTCGATAACGACAAGTATGAGCTCAAGCTGATCATGGCCTTTGGCGTTCCGGCCGAGATACAGGTGATCGATGCGATCGATTCCAACCCCGATGGCTCCATCAATTATTGGCGCGACGAGGCACAGGTGCACCACGTACCCAAGCGTTCGCTCGCCGACGTGCTGGTGTAGCTGAGCGTCACCGCGGCGTGATCAGACGGTAAACCACCACAAAGGTGCCTGTCCCCTTTGTGGTGGTACGAGGGGAGGGCGTGTGGCAGATCTGTATTTGGTGCGGCATGGGCAGACTGAGCTCAATGTGCAGAGCATTTTGCAGGGCTGGCACGATTCGCCGCTTACGGCGCGCGGGCGCGAGCAGGCGCTGACGGCGCGTACGGCGTTTGCGGCGCGTGGCGTGGCCTTTGATCATGTGTATTCCTCGCCGTTGGGCCGGGCGCGGCATACGGCCGAGCTTATCGTTGGCGAGGGCCGTTCCATTGAGCTGGTCGATGACCTGCGTGAGTGGCATTTTGGCTCGCTGGAGGGCACATCAAATCGCGAGATGCCGCCGCAGCCCTGGGGCGATTATCCGGTGGCCTTTGGCGGCGAGTCGGAAGTGCAGCTTCAGTCGCGCATGGTCGCGGCGCTGTCCCGTATTATGGCCCGGCCGCAGCACGACTGCGTGCTGGCGGTTTCCCACGGCTCAGCCTGCCAGGAGTTTCTTGAGTATGTGACTGGCGGGGGAGAGCTACCCGACAACGGTGCCGTGCTTCATTTTGGCTATTGCGACGGGGCGTTTTCGCTCTTGGGTTGGTAACGAACGAAAGGACCCCTATGAATAAAGATCTGTATCTGGTCCGTCATGGACAGACGATATTCAACCTTAAGCGTATCATTCAGGGGTGGAGTGACTCGCCGCTTACGCAGTTGGGTTGCGGCCAGGCGGCGCGCGCCGGCATGTTTTTACGTGCGCGCGGCATTGAGCCCGATCATGCCTACACCTCTACGCTTCATCGCACCGAGCAGACTATCGCCAACTTGTGGCCGGGCTTGGCGTACGAGCGCCTGGACGGCCTGCGTGAGTGGTTCTTTGGCGACTTTGAGGCCGAGCGCGTGATGCTTATGCCCGAGCGCCCGTGGCGCGACTTCTATCGGCAGTTTGGCGGCGAGGGCCAGATCCAGGTGCGCACGCGCATGGTGGCGACGCTGACCGATCTTATGCAGCGTCCGGACCATACGTGCGTGCTCGCGGTAAGTCATGGCTCAGCTATCAAGGAGTTTTTGGACCACGTGCGGGGCGCGGCGGCCGACGAGCACGAACGCGTGCCGGGCAACTGCTCAGTGCTGCATTTTGCGTTTGACGACGCGGCCGATACGTTTGAACTGGTCGAAGTCTTTACGCAGGAGGATTACGCACGCGAGCTGGGGCTAGAGCCGCTCGTGGCGGCGGCAGGTCCGCAGCGTGGATAACGCTGACGTTGCGGCCCGGTTTACCGGCGTAATTGTTTGATGCGAAAAGGGCGGAGGTGCATGCGTTTGCTGCATCTCCGCCCCTTGTTTGTTTGGATGCTGGGTTTTCCAGCTTAGCGTTTGAGTTCGCTAGAACCGTGAGACCTGGTGAGTGAGCAGACCCGTCGGAACCTGCGGCGCGCTGCCGCTGACCTGCGCGGCGGGGAACAGCACGGCTACAGCAAAGTTGAACGGCTCTTTGCCAGAGTAGGCGCCGGCAGCGCGGGCCTCGTCGGCCAGAATCTGCGATGCCCCAGCCAGTGCGGCGACATAGGCGGAGTCACCGGCGAACACCGGGTCGGGCGCCTGATCGAGCATGGCACGGATGGCGGCAACGGCGTCCTCGCGCTTGACCTCCCACACGCGATGTGTGACGCCCGCGGGATCGGTGACGGCGTAGAGCGATGCGCCCTCTTTGGCAGCGCTCAAAATGATATCCATGACGGGCGACGCCTCGTAGGCGAGCGACACGGGGCGCGGCTGCACCTTGAGCTCGGCGATCGCGCGCGCGGTGGCGAGTGCGTCGATGCTCTCGGCGGCAGCCTCGTCGCCGCCCGTCAGCACGTTAACCGGGCAAATCGCCACGACACCCGTCACGCGTCCCGGCTCACCCGAGCATTCGTACACGTAATACGCCGCGCCTGGATCCTTGAGCATCAGACCATCGGCAATGGCTCCGCGCAGAGCATCGTTGCCGCTCAGGATGCTGCCCATTGCAGGCAGTGCCTCGAGCACGCGGTCCTGAGCCGGGCGGATGCAGGGAAACGGAAGTGCTTTCATGGGGCGGTCCTAACGCACGAGTCGGTTTGTTCGCGGCTTATTATGCCCCAACTTGGCCGCTCGCGTCCCAGAGCACGTTATCGGCGAGCGCGATTAGCACCTGCTGACAACGAACGATGTCGGCGTGGGGCACATATTCGTTGGGCTTGTGGGCGAGCGCGAGCGAGCCTGGGCCATAGCTCATGCAGTTACGGTTACCCGTCTTGCCGGCAATGACGGCAGTGTCGGTGTAGCCGGTAAAGAAGCCGACGGTCGTATCCGTGCCCGTTACATCGTCTGCTGCGCACTTGAGTGCAGCTAGAAGGGGAGAGACCGGATCGCGCTCGATGGCGGGGCGGTCGCCCGTCACGGTGTAGCTGCCATGGCAACCGGGAACGGTGGCTTCGGCGACGGCGATGGCATGCTCGACCATATTGATTGCGGCGGCCGTATCGGTCGGCGGGGTCAGGCGCATGTCGACCCAAACTTTGGCGCGGTCGGGTACGACGTAGGGGCGATATCCGCCCTCGATTTGGCCAAACGTGATGGTCGATGGTCCCAGCTCATCATGCACGGGCAGTGCCGCGAACGCACGGCGCAGCGCGCAGACGGCCTCGGCCATGGCGGCGACGGCGTCTGCGCCCTTCCAAGGCTGGCTCGCATGCGCCGTGACGCCGGTCATCTCGATCTCGAACCACGTGCGACCCTTGTGCGCCACCTGAATCTGTCCGTCGGTGGGCTCGGTGTCCAGCACCCATTCGCGCGAGCCGACCCAGCCGGCATCGATCGCGGCCTCTGAGCCGCGCATAAAGTCTTCCTCGTCGACTGAGCAGATGAGTGAAAAGCCGCGGCGGGGCAGCGCGCCATCCGCCGCCACGCGCTCGAGCGTATGGACCAGTGCGGCAATGGCGCAGGCCAGGCCACTCTTCATATCGCAGGAGCCGCGACCATAGAGTTTATCGTCGCGCACGATCGCTCCGAGCGGCGGCGTGTCTGCCTCCCAGCCATCGCCCAGGGTGACGGTATCCATGTGACAGATGTAGACGAGTCGGGCCTCGTCGCTTACGGCCGGCACGGTAATCATAAGGTTGCGGCGCCCGGGGAGTACTTCGAGCTCCTCAATCTGCACGGCATCGAGCGCAGGACTATCAAGCTGCGCCAGCTGCTGCTCAATGAGCCTCTTAATGAAGTGCTCGATCTCGTCCTCATACGCGCCCGGGTCTGAGCTGTCGATCCGCACGAGCTCCTGCGTAAGCCGCCAGGCAAAGTCCTCATCAACCATATGCAACCTCACAATCAGTCTGCTTTCCAAACCGATTGTAAGTCTCCTGAGAGATCTGCGACATGCGCGTGGCGATATTTGCCGTTCGCAGGCCGAGCCATCGCGCTCGCCGTCTGAGCGGGTTCACAAACGAAGCAGTGGGTACGTACCCTTCATGGACGACATACTGTGCGACATATCTGCCTTTCGGTATCACCGGATACCTCCACAGGTCTTGGCAATAATGCCGGACCTGCCAAATTCTGCGGACGATCCGCGCAGGGAGCACCTATGTGAGCATCCGCTCGTCAAGCATTTCCTGGGCACCCCGTTACACGTGTTGGCGCAGGGCGTCTGCGGGCGCAAGGGCGATCGCATTGTCAGGCATGTTTGGAACGGGGAGAGGCCGTTTGATTCCATGCGGCAGACGGAGTTTGGCCTCGATGTTGCGTCCCCGCTCTTTACCCTGCTGACCCTGGCTTCCTCGGTCTCAAACGAGCGTTTAATCATGTGCATGTATGAGATGTGCGGCACCTTTGCCGTGTGCAAGATTGCGCCTCAGGTAAAGTCGGCACTTGTGCAGGCATATGGGGACCGGTGGGGTGACGCACGGTTGGGTTGGGAAAATGTAAAGGATGTCTCGGGGAATCCAACGGACCTGTGGAAACGACCGCCCTTGATCGAGTTCTCTGAACTTACAGAGTACGTCGATAAGATCCCGGGGCTCCGCGGTGCTAAATCGTTCACACGTGCCGCGAAATGCATTACGGGGGTGGCGGCATCGCCGCTTGAGGTCCAGGCTTCGATGCTGTTTGGCCTTACGAGGTTGCGCGGCGGCGAAGGGCTGCGCCCTACCAATAACGTTGAGATTCGTATGACGCGCAGCGCCCGCCTGATTTCGGGGCTTGATAGGCGCTATGCCGATATCCTGCTGGCAAATAAGGACGGCAGTCGAGAGTGTCTGGTTGAATGCCAAGGTAAAGCCATTCACGGATCCATTGAATCCAAGATCTCGGACTCCGATCGAACGACGGCCTTGCAAGCCATGGGATATCCCGTCGTTCTGATGACCTATGGTCAGCTGGCCGATTCCGATGCCTTCCGCGTGGTGATGGAGCTCATCATTTCCTATCTCGATGTGCCGCTGAAAGACAAGACGCCGCGGCAGCAGGAGCTCGAACGGCGGCTTCGTGAGGAGATTTTTATCGATTGGGCGGGAATGTAGCCGCGCGGGCGGAAAATGGTCGCGCGGACTAGAGTTTTGGTCGCAAAATACTTATATTTTGCCTTGGAAGGGCCTTAAAAATGCTACCTAGAATAAGTTGTTTCGGAAAATGGACAGTCAACTTACATTCGGCACATAGAGACCGATTTTTACCTACTAAAGTCCCTGATAAAGCTGTTTATCAAAGCGGGTGTGCTTAGCGACTGGAGCCTCACTATCGATTATCTGAAAAAACTTGTTCTGGGTATCATTTTAAAGTCGTCCGGAGCAACAAAATCGCCCCCCGTTTCGTGAAAACGGGGGGCGAATGGGCTTCGTGGTCTGTCTGGCAGGCTTGGCACCGGCGCTATTTAATCACGCGCACGCGATACATCGACGGAATCTGCTTGAGCGCCTCGATCGTGCTGCCGTCCAGGTGCTCATCGGTGTCGAACATGGTGTAGGCGTTCTCGCCAGCGGACTCGTTGGTCATGCGCTGCACGTTGGCATTGTCCTTGGCGAGAATGGCCGTGATCTGGCCGATCATGTTGGGCACGTTGGCATGCAGGCAGGCAATGCGGCTTGCGGCGCGCGCCTTGCCCATGCTGCAGGCGGGGTAGTTGACGCTGTGCGCGATGTTGCCGTTTTCCAGGTAATCTTTGAGCTCGCTGATGGCCATGTCGGCGCAGTTGGCCTCGGCCTCGCCGGTGCCGGCGCCCGAATGCGTGGTGATAAACGTGTTGGGCATCTTGACGGTCTTGGGCGTGGCAAAGTCGCAGCTAAACCAGCTGAGCTTGCCCTCGCGCAGGGCAGCGTCGACGGCGTCCTCGTCAATGATGGTTTCGCGCGCGTAGTTGATGAGCACGGCGTCGGGCGCCAGCAGGTCGATCTGCTCGGTGCTGATCATGCCGATGGTATCGGCCTTGCTGGGCACGTGCACGGTGAGGTAGTCGCAGCTGCGGCAGAGGTCCTCGAGCGTGCCCACGCGCTGCACCTCGCGACTCAGCACCCATGCGTGCTCGACGGAAATGAACGGGTCGTAGCCGTAGACGTCCATGCCCAGATCGACACAGGCGTTGGCGACCTTGGAGCCCACGTTGCCCAGGCCGATGACGCCGATGCGCTTGCCCTTGAGCTCGCGGCCCACAAAGGCCTTCTTGGCCTTTTCGGCATCGACCTGAATCTCGGGGTCGTCGGCGTTGTCACGCACCCAGTTCATCGATTGCACCACGCCGCGGCTCGAGAGCACCAACATGCCCAGGACGAGCTCCTTGACGGCGTTGCTGTTGGCGCCGGGGGAGTTAAAGACGACGACGCCCTTCTTGGCATACTCCTCGACGGGGATATTGTTGACGCCGGCACCGCAGCGGGCGATGGCGCGAATGCCCTCGGGCAGTTCGTAGCCGTGCAGGTCGGTCGAGCGCATCAGGATGGCGTCGGCCTCCTCGGCGGTGCTTACAAACTCGTAGCCCTCGCCAAACTCGACTTTGCCGTCTTTGGTGATGTCGTCGATGGTTTTGATCTTGCGCATGGAAAACTCCTTAGCAGGTTTTGATCTATACAGGGTGGTCTGAGATGGCTGGTCGGCCCGCGCGTTGCGGGCTAGTTAGATCGCGGACTCAAACTATGCTGCGCTTCGAAGTCCTTCATGTACGAGGCCAGTGCCTGCGCGTCTTCCATGGTTACGGCGTTGTAGACGCTGGCGCGCATGCCACCCACCAGGCGATGACCCTTGACGTTTTGAATCTGGTGCTCGGCCGCGCCTGCGACAAAGGCGGCGTCGAGGTCGGCATCGCCGGTACGGAACGTGACGTTGGCGATGGAGCGGCTGTCGGCCTGTGTGGTGCCATGGAACAGCACGCTGTGCTCGAGCAGGTTATAGAGCAGGTTGGCCTTGGCCCAGTTGCGCTCGGCCATGGCGGCAAGTCCGCCGGTCTGCTCAGCCCAGCGGAATACCTTGCCGCACACGTAGATACCAAAGGTGTTGGGCGTGTTGAGCATGGAGCCCTTGGCGGCCTGGGTCTTAAGGTCCAGGTACTGCGGCGTCTGCGCAAAAGCGGGGCCATCTGCGATGAGGTCGTCGCGCACGATGACCACGGTCACGCCCGCGGCGCCGGCGTTTTTCTGCGCACCGGCGTAGATGAGCCCGTAGCGCTCAACGTCGAGCGGCTGCGACAGAAAGCAGCTCGAGACATCGGCGACCAGCGGCACGTCGTCGCAAGCGGGCAGCTCGTGGTACATGGTGCCAAAGATGGTGTTGTTCTGGCAGATGTAGACGTAGTCGAGCCCGCCGCCCGCGGCCTCGGCGGCAATGCGCGCGTTGATGTCGACTATGGTGGGTATGCGGTCGAAATTGGTGTCCTCGGAGCTCGCGAGCAGCACGGCCTCGCCGTACTTGGCGGCCTCCTTGTACGCCTTGTTGGCAAAGTTGCCGGTCACGACGTAGCCGGCGCGGCCGCGGCGCATGAGGTTCATGGGGATGCCCGCAAACTGCAGCGTGGCGCCGCCCTGCAAAAACAGGACACGGTAGTTGTCAGGGATGCTCAGCAGGCGGCGCAGGGTTGCCTCGGCGTCGTCGATGATCTGCTGGTACATACTAGATCGATGGCTCATCTCGAGCACGGACATGCCGCAACCGCGGTAGTCCATCATCTCGTCGGCGATCTCGGCGAGCACGCTGGTGGGCAGCGCGGCCGGGCCAGCTGAGAAGTTGTGCACACGTGCCATCTTCTAGGTCCCCCTCGTAGTCGTTTGAACGTTCGGGATACTTTAGCACAGTGCAGCGCCAGGCGCGACCGCATCATGGTAAAACTCGACTGCGCCGCTATGATTTACAGGATGGTTACATGGGGGAGGGTTGTCTCGAGGCTCGCATCTGACCCGCCTGGACCTTTGCTTGTTTCCAGGGGCGAATGCGGGCGTTGATGAGGTCGTCGTAACCGCGGGCGATGGATTGCTGAATGGCAGCAAGTGCGCGCGTCTGCTCGTCATAGGCCTCGGCATCCATGACGACAGACGACGCCGACCCGTTTTTGGGTAGGTGGACGGGTTCTTTGGTCTTGTGGCAGATATCTGCAATGGCGCCAAAGGTGCGTTGCAGATCGGAAATAGGCTTTACGTCTGGCATATGAAGCTCCTTACATGGAATCATATGTATAACTCAATGTTGAGTGTAGTGGAGGGTGGGGGTCCGATGCGAGGTGGCTTTGGGCGTGTGCGTGTCTGCATTCGCAAGCGCGTTTATCTGGCAAGTGTGATTTGGGGCGATCTCGTCAAAGCTGCTGAGCTGCGAAAATAACCGTTAACCGGATTTAATTTTGTTGCTCAACATTTGACACGCTGGTCGTGGTAACTTTTTTACCAACAGGTATGATTATTGTCATGTGCGCCGCGCCTGCCTGCCGGGCTGCGGCGCACTTGTGACAGCCTTTGACACCCTTGGAGCGTGCACTGTGGATGTAACCACAAAAAGCGTTCGGGGGGGGGGGGGCTCACCCGCGAGCAATTCCTCCCGCATGAGATGCGCATCGTCGCTGTTCTGCGCACGCAGGGCGCAAGCGACGAGCAGGTCATTGTACGCGTAAAGAGCGATAACCTCTTTCAATATCCTACGGAGCGCATGGTTGCCAACCGCGCAACCGTGTGCCTTCGCCGCCTCGACGCCATGATGCCCACGGACGCCGCGTGCGCCGCGCGCGGCATCGACCCCAATACTGCCGCCGAGGCTGCGTTATCCCTAACCGGCCTTATGGCATCTGGTACTCCCACGCAGGCGGACCAGGCCATCTTTTACAGCATGATCTGCCGCTACGACATCGTGCGCGAGCTCGTGCTCGTCGAGGTGGGGGAGCGCCTGCAAAACTTCGACTATGCCTTCACGGCGGCTGACCTCAACGCCTTTATGACGCGCTTTACCACGGAGTATCCGGACGCGGCCCGCTGGACCGAGGCCACGGTCAAGCGCATTAAGGGCTCGCTGCGCCAGACGCTCCGCCACGCCGGCCTTATAGGCGAGGGTCAGGGCCCGGAGTCCGAACGCCTGTCCCCGCTCTTTCTCGACCCCGAGGTCGAGCAGGGCCTGGTCCAGCTGGGCGAGCAGCCTCTTATCGCGGCCCTTACCGGCAGGGCGGTGATGTAGCGTGGCTTCCGTCAACAGCACTTCCGATTCCGTAGTCACCCCGGCGACCGATCTCACCACCAATATCGGCATCCATTCCCGCCAGAGTGTCGTGGCGGCGCATGCCCGCTCCGAGCGCGCCCGCCAAGAATTTGAGCGCCGCGCGCAGCTCCTGCGTGAGTGCCTGTGCAGCGAGGACTTTTTGGCCAACAAGGGCATAGGTAACGAGATCGGCTTCCATACCTTCTGCTACGACCCTGCGCTCGAGTTTGAGGCGCGTGCGTTATTTGACGTCCTTTCACGCGATGCCGAGGCCGGCAAGCTCCCGTGCACGCTCAAGGTCGTGAATCTCTACGACGCCGTGCTGGCAATTCTCGAAAAGCGCCGCGTCCTCAAGACCATCCCGCGCCAAGAGGAGCGTCGCGGTACCCAGCGCGTGCTCGAGGACGTGGCCAAGTTCGCCTCGCCCGAGAAAGTCGCCGCGTGCATCCTTGAACAAACCGAGCCGCACGTGCCCAGAGACGTCATCCTCCTCACCGGTGCAGGTGAGGTCTTCCCGTTCTTTCGCATGCACACGCTTCTCCACTGCATGCTCGCGGATTTTGATGATGTGCCGGTGATCGCCGCCTATCCGGGCAGCTTCAACGGCTCTTCCTTCCAGCTCTTTAACCGTCTGCCGGCCGATAACTACTACCGCGCCATCGATATCTCGTAAGCACGGCTCCCCGCATACAAGGCCCTGCCGCCGGTAACAACCCTTTGCCATAACGTTCCCAAACCCAAAGGAGCACCCATGGACAACACGATCATTCGCGACCTCTTTGCAAAAGACATCAACCGCTCCATCAACGGCGTGGTCAAGGTCCAGGATTCAAAAGACGAGTCCATCCGTCAGGAGCTTGACGAGTACGTGGTGACGCGCGAGCTGCAGGGGCACTTTGCCACGTTCTTCAAGGCCTACGGCGATGCCATCGATGTGCGCACCGACAAGATCGGCGTGTGGATCAGCGGCTTCTTCGGTTCCGGTAAATCGCACTTTCTCAAGATGCTGAGCTACCTGCTCGAGAATCGCCAGATTGGCGGTAAGAGCGCCATCCGCTACTTTGATGGCAAGATCGTCGACCCCATGGTCGCGGCTGCCATGGAGCGCGCCTGCTCGGTGCCCACGCAAGCCATCCTCTTTAACATCGATAGCAAGGCGGGCCAGTGGAAGCAGGGCGATACGGCTCCCACGGCGCTGCTTCGCGGCTTTGAGCGCATGTTCTACGAGGCACGCGGCTTCTACGGCGAGGACCTCAAGCTTGCAAAGCTCGAGGATCACATCGATTCCCTGGGCAAGACCCAGGAGTTCCGCGAGGCCTTTGAGCGCGTCAACGGCGAGTCCTGGCTCCAGACCCGCGACACCTACAGCTACTTTGAGGACGACGTCGTCGAGGTGCTGCAGAGCGTGCTCGGCATGAGCGAAAAGGCCGCATGGAACTGGCTCGAGGGTTCTGAGGACGAGGTTTTGGCCCCCGATGTCTTTGCCAAAAAGGTTAAGGACTACGTGGACGCTCAGGCGGCGGCCCGCGGCGGCAACTTCCGCCTGCTCTTTATGGTCGACGAGGTGGGTCAGTTTATTACAAACGACCAGGACCCAAGCCTTATGCTGAGCCTTCAGACCATTGTCGAGGAGCTGGGGGCCGCCTGCGGTGGCCGCGTGTGGGTGATGGTCACGAGCCAGGAGGCCATCGACAACCTGAGCCTGCCCGTGGGCAACGACTTTTCAAAGATCCAAGGCCGCTTCAATACCCGCCTTTCGCTCTCCAGCTCCAGCGTGGACGAGGTCATCCAGCGCCGTGTGCTCGAGAAGACCGCGTCGGCGGCCGATATGCTTGCACAGGTCTACGAGCAAGACGCCGCCGTGCTCAAAAACAACTTTACCTTTGAGGGTGGCTCGCGCTCCGACCTCGCCGGCTACGCCAACGCCAAGGAGTTTGTCGCCAGCTACCCGTTTGTGGGTTATCAGTTCAAGCTTCTGCCCGATGTCATGACCGAGGTGCGCAAACACGGCGTCAAGGCCAAACACATGTCCACGGGCGAGCGCTCCATGCTTAGTGCGTTCCAGGAGAGCGCTCAGGCCATCCAACTTGAGCAGACCGGTGCGCTCGTGCCGCTCTGGCGCTTCTTCGACACTATCTCCAAAGATCTTGAGACCGGCATCAACCGGGTGGTCGACCGCGCGGTCCGTGCGGCCGAGAACGCGGAGGGTCTTGAACCTTACGACGTCCGGGTGCTTAAGCTCCTGTACTTGATTCGTTACATCGGCTACGTCAAGGCCACGGTCGAGAACATCTCCATCCTTATGATCGACGGCCTCGACGTGGACAAGCGCGCCCTCAAGGACCGCGTCAAGGAGTCCCTTGCCCGCCTGGAGCGCGAGAACTACGTGGCACGCCAGGGCGATACCTATAGCTTCCTCACCGACGAGGAGCAGGAGATAGCGCAGGAGATCGCACGCACCCCAATCGATAGCGCGCAGGTAATCGAGTCTATCAAAAAGCGCCTGTTCGACAGCATCTACACCGCGCGCAAACTCAACCGCGGGGCCAACGACTTCCCGTTTGACCGCTATGTGGACGGATCAATCCACGGTGGCAGCATGGGCGGCATGGAGCTTTACGTGGCGACCATGGCGAGCGACCTGGGCCGTGCGGACGATATCGAGCTGGCCTTGGCTTCTTCGGGCAAGGCCATCGTGGCCTTAAGCGACGAGGCGGATTATTGGGAGACGCTCGTCAACGCCGCCAAGATCCGCAAGTACGCCAAGACGCGAAATCTCCAGGAGCTTCAGCCGAGCACGCGCCAGATCGTCGAGTCTAAGATGCGCGAGGCGGCCTATAACGAGAAAGAGGCCGATGCCCTTTTGAGCGAGGCCGTGCTCCATGCACGTTGCGCAGTCAACGACCGCATGGTTGAGGTCCGCGCGGCCAAACCCGCCCAGGTCTTTGAGCAGGTGCTGGCGCAGCTGTGCGATGTGGTCTTTGAAAAGGCCGACTACATCGGCGCGCCGGTCACGAGCGATTCCGATATCCGCTCCACTCTGGCGGGCAACGTTCAAGCGGGGCTCGCTGGCATGGACGCGGGTAACACGCGTGCGCTCAAGGAGGTCGAGGACTACCTCAAAGTGCAGCACCAACGCCACCTGGATACCGCTATGGGCGATATCCAACGCCAGTATCAGCAAAGGCCCTTTGGCTGGCGCGAGGTCGACATCGCAAATGTGGTGGCGCAGCTTGTGGTGGAGCAGCGCGCGCAGGTGCTGTTTGGCGGTCAGACGGTCCAAGCTAGCGACAGCCGCATGGTGGCACTCCTGCGCAAGGATGCCGATAAGGCCAAGGTGCGCTTGCGCATGCGCATGAGCGACCGGTTGCTGCGCGCCACGGGCGAGCTCATGCGCGACCTGTTTGACCTTAAGAACGTTCCCTCCAACGAGGATAAGCTCGTAGCCGAGCTCAAGGAGCGCCTTGAGGACTTGCGCGAGACGTGCCTCACCATGGCACGCGACTACTTCACGGGTATCAAGCCGGCCTTCCCGTATCCCGGTGAGGACGAGTGCGAGAAGATGCGCTCGGAGGTGGCCGACATCCTTAAGGACCAGAACGAGGCCGAGGCATTTTTGATCACGTTCACCAAGCACGAAGACCGCCTGCTCGATGCCAAGGAAGACTTTGACAAGGTGGTTGAGTTCTTCGAGTCCAACCAACGAACGGCTTTTGACCACGCCAGGGAATTCTTGAGTCGCACGGAGGGCATTGAGTATGCCTCCGATGACATTCCCGGCGCGGTGGAGAATGTGGTAACGGTGCGCGAGATCCTCAAAGATCCCAAGCCCTACAGCCGCATTAAAGAGCTGCAGCCGCTGATGGCCCCCGTCGAGGAAGACATTAAAAAGCTCCTGGGCATGCGCCGCAACGAGTTCTTGCATCGCATCGAGAACGACCTGCAGGACCTGCAAAAGCAGGCCGAGAGCCAAGAGGGTTTTGTCAAGCAGGCCAAGGATGCCATAGCGGACGCCGGCACCAAGTATGAGTCGTTCAAGAACCGCACCCACGGCGTCCAGAGCCTCAACGAGCTTAACGCCCTCGCGGCAAACTGGGAAAGCTGGACCATCACGGCGGCCAACAAGATATACGACGCCGTGGACGCCGCACGCGAACGTATGGAAAACGAGCGCCGTTCCACCGAGGTCACCAGCACGGGCGAGGTGGTCAAAAAGATCACCAACAAGGGCACCGCTACGCCAAGTAACGGTTCCGTGCCCGTGCCCGTGCCCAAGCCCCGGCGCAAGGTCAAGACCGTGCGCCGCACCGACCTGGCCAAGCCGAGCCGCCTCACAACCGCAGAGGACGTGGAACGCTACGTGGACGACCTGCGAGCCCGCCTTATGCAGGCGCTTGCATCAAACGACGAGATCCGCATTAACTAACCCGCTCAGTCGCCGGCGCCCAAACATGCACCGGCGGCTTATGGCGTTTTGAAAGGTACGGGAACCATGAACGATTCCGCTCTCAAGAACTTCTGCACGTGGGCTCGCGTGGAACTTATTAACGGCGTGGAGGCGCAGATGGTGCGCTATGGCATCACCGACCCCGCGCCCGATCCTGCCGGGTCCCAGACCATCAACGGCCAGCCTCTGAGTCCACTCGAGGTCGAGCAGCGCGACGAGCTGTTGCGCCTGCAGACCGCAGAGAGCCATGACGCGCTGCGCGACCGTGCGGCCTACACCTGGTTCAACCGTATCGTGGCCATGCGCTTTATGGAGGCTCGCGGCTGGCTCCCCAGCTGTATGCGCATGCTGAGCCGCGCGGACGGCAGCCATGGTAGCGAGGCTGTGGAGAACGCCCTGGACGTGGAGATTTCCACGGCCGACCCCGAGCGCGTGGCGGAGCTCAAAATGGCGGGTTCCGACGAACCGCTGTGGCGCTATCTATTTGTGGCGCAGAGCGAGGAACTTGCCGACTGCCTGCCGGGTGTCTTTGAACGTGTGGGCGGTGCCATGGAGCTGCTGTTACCCCAGGGTCTTATGATGGCAGACAGCGTGGTGGGCAAGCTCAATGCAGTCCTCGCTGACGAGGACTGGCGCGAGGGCGTGACCGTTCTGGGCTGGATGTATCAGTACTACAACGCTGACGTTAAAGACGAGTTCTTCAAGTCCAAGCGTAAGGCAGCGGCGGCCGACATCGCACCTGCCACGCAGCTCTTCACCCCCGAGTGGATCGTGCGCTATATGGTCGAGAACTCGCTCGGTCGTCTGTGGATGCTCAACAACCCCGGGAGCTCACTGCGCGAGCGCATGGAGTACTACATCGAGCCTGATGAGGAGCACGAGGACTTCATTCGCATCTCGAGCCCCGAGGAGATTACGCTCTGCGACCCGGCATGCGGCTCGGGCCATATCTTGGTCTACGCGTTTGAACTGCTCTTTCATATGTACGAGGAGCGCGGCTATCGTGAACGCGAGATTCCCGAGCTCATTCTTACTAAAAACCTTGCAGGTATGGAAATCGATTCCCGCGCGGCACAGATCGCGGAGCTGGCGCTTGCCATGTGCGCCCGCGAGCACGACCGTCGCTTCTTTAGGCGTGGCGTTCGCGCCGACGTTACCGTGCTCTCGAGCATCCCGCTAGGGGAGGACGAGCTGCCGGGTAACAAGAAGCTCGCCGAGGAGCTGAGTCATTTGGGCGAGATCGGTTCGCTGCTCAATCCCTCAGAGGACGAGATCGACGAGCTCAAGGCTGCCGCCGCGAGTTGTTCCGATGACCTTTTTGCCGCTACGGCCAAAACTAAGCTCGAAAGCGCTGCCGCCATCTGCGAGAAGCTGTCCCGTCGTTTTACCTGCACCGTTGCGAATCCTCCGTATATGGGCAGCAGCAGCTTTAATCCATTCATGAGCAAGTGGATCAAGAAGAACTACCCCGACGTGAAGAGCGACCTGTTCTCCAGTTTTGTCGTTCGCATGTTCAAATTTGCTAAAGATCATGGCGAGTGCGGCGTAATGTCGCCTTTCGTCTGGATGTTTATCGGAAGTTACGAGAAGCTCCGCAACGAGATTATCAACGACAGAACGCTGACTTCTCTCATCCAGCTTGAGTACTCGGGCTTTGCTGGCGCTACTGTGCCCATCTGTTCCTATACGTTCCACAACTCATTCATTAAGGGCTACAAGGGCGGCTATGTTCGCCTTTCTGACTTCGTTGGAGCTGCTGCCCAGGCCCCCAAGGCCCTCGAGGCAATCCAAAACCCCGACTGCGGCTGGTTCTACCGCCGCGATGCCGAGGCCTTCAGGCAGATCCCCGGCACCCCCATAGCCTACTGGCTTGGGAAAGGGGCAAACGGCTCCTTCGAGGTTGGGCGGTCTTTGGCAAAAATTGCGAAAACACGTAAAGGGATGTTTACGGGAAATAACGACTTGTTTCTTCGACAGTGGTACGAAGTCTCTGCTTCACTGATTGACATTGATTATAAGTTCTACTCCAAAGGCGGTCCCTATCGTCGTTGGTATGGTAATCGTGATTATGTCGTGCGTTGGAAGGACGATGGCAAGGAGATCAAAGCGTTTCCAGGTTCAGGTAATATTAACGAGTCTGATTACTTCAGATCATGTCTGTGCTGGTCGCTAATTACCTCGGGTGACATTAGTTTCAGGGCTTTAAATACAGATGAGTATGTCATGGGCGATGCCGGCCCAGCTTGTTATCCCAATCCAGAGATGTATTGGTATCTCCTCGGCCTGTTAAATTCGTCTGCAATTCAGCTACTTTCTAAAGCGATAAATCCGACATTGAACTGGAGCGCTGGAGTCGTTGGCTCTTTTCCAGTTGTATCATCGCGGGAATCGTCTGATGGCGTTAAATCCCTTGTTGTCAAGCAAGTCGTTGAGTCTGAAGCGGATTGGGATTCGTTTGAAACCTCTTGGGATTTCAAACGCAACCCATTGGTGTAGGCGATATTTATGGCTTGTAAATGGTCGTTTGCGCGTAAGGTCAATCTATCGGGCGATCTTAATCTTCAGAAGCTTGTTCAGTTTTACGTATGGGAGACGCCTGTTCCTGGCACGTCAGAAAAGGGCACTTCCTTTAGAGAGCTCGGCTGGTCTAAGGGTGGCTACAATACACTGCATTCCTTGATGCGAGGATTATCGGGTTTTCCGAATTGCAAATGGATAGGGGCTCCTGCGAAAGATATCGAGGCTACGCTTGACGAGCTTAATAGATTGGACTCGTTTGACGGTTCTTTCGAGTTTGCCGTTCACACTATTAAAAGTGGACTCAACAAAACAGAGGCTCTTTTTTATTTTATTCGAAATTCATTTGCTCACGGTGGATTTAAGACTTCGAAATATAAAGGTGAGCTTTATTACGTTTTTGAGAATAAACAGGGAAGCCAAATTAAAGGTCGAGCGGTAATAAAGGAATCCACTTTATTGCAATGGATAATGGTTATTAAGGATGGACCAAAAGTTAGCAGTAGATAGGCGTCACCCTTTAGCCCGGTTTTGTTCCTGCTCATTTGAACAATCAGTGCCTTTACCTGTTATCTCATCTGTTTTAAATGAAGTTTACTTGAGCTGAATCACGCTCGATTGGATTGGATGTAAACATGCCAACACTGCTCGCCGATAAATACGAGGCCCGCAAGGCCGAGGTCAATGCTCGCTTTGAGCAGCTTCGCGCTAACGAGGAAGAGCTCAACCGAATCTTTGCCAAGATCTACAACATGGAGGGAGAGGTGCCCATCGAGGTCGAGGATAAGTACGTTTCGGTGGCGCGCATTTTCGACACTGCCGATGAGATTCCCGAGAGCTATAAGGGCAATAAATACGTGCGCACCAAGCGTGACGAGATCACCTCGCTCATAAGCTATGCCGTGGGCTGCATGTTTGGCCGCTATTCGCTGGATGTGGACGGGCTGGTCCTGGCCGATCAGGGTGCCACGGTCGACGACTATCTGGCCAAGGTGCCCGATCCCGCGCACGTGACCTTTATGCCCGATGCCGACAACGTGCTGCCCATTACCGATGACGAGTACTTTGACGACGACATCGTGCGCTACTTTATCGACTTTGTGCGCACCGTGTACGGCGAGGAGACGCTTGAGCAGAACCTGGCCTTTATTGCCGAGGCGCTCGGCGGCAAGGGCACTTCGCGCGAGGTAATCCGCGCCTACTTTTTGAAGGACTTCTTTAAGGACCACTGCCAGACCTATAAGAAGCGCCCTATCTACTGGCTGTTCGACAGTGGCAAAAAGAACGGCTTCAAGTGCCTTGTTTACATGCATCGATATCAGCCCGACCTGTTGGCTCGCATCCGCACCGACTATGTGCATGAGCAGCAGGAGCGCTATCGTGCCCAGATCGGCTATGCCAACGATGCTCTTGCCAGTGCCGAGCGCGGCGAGCGCGTGCGTTTGGATAAGCGCGTCAAAAAGCTCAATGACCAGCTTAAAGAGACCATTGCCTACGAAGAGAAGCTGCACCACTTGGCAGACCAGATGATCAAGATTGACCTGGATGACGGCGTCAAGGTCAACTACGCCAAGTTTCAGGATGTGCTGGCAAAGATTAAGTAACTGCAATTACGGTAAGGATATTCATGCCCAAGATCGATGTAGAAGAACAGCTCAAGCTGCGTTTTTTGCAGCCGTTGTCCGCATGTATGCTGCGCCGTGTGGTGATTTGGCACGATGCGGACGGCGAGTTTGCCCATGAGTTTGAGCGATTGGCTGCCGAGGGTTTCGACGGCGCGGGGGCCGATGATGGCGTTATGCCCGCCCACGGTGACTTTGAGCGTCCGGTGCGGTTTGTTGAGGCCTGCGAGGGCCGCATGTTTGCCGTTAAGAAGCTTATCAACCGCGATGACCTTGCGAACGATATCTTGTTGTATCGCCGTTGTCCGCGCGGCAGGCTTGAGGGTGATTGGCTTGCCGATGTTGAGCTGTATGCCGATCAGTTCCAGGCTGACTATCTTTCACTTTTGGCCGATCAGCTGGGTATCGAGAATATTGACGCCGTGCGCGAGAGTCTGCGCGAGCACAAGACGTTCTTTGATGCCAAGACCCGCTGCGCTAAGTTTGCCGCGTGTGTTCCGCATGCCTCGGGCGCATCCGATATCGAACTCGGCATCCTTACGGTGATTTTTGGCGGTAAAGAGCCTGGCGACGCGCGGCCTGCGTTTGTGCTGCGCGGTTGCATGACCACGCTGCTGCATGAGGGCCCCGATGCACTGGCCGAGTTGGCGGACAATTACTGCGTGCGCGATGTCCTTTCTGCCTTCATTTTGCGTTGCTATGGGTTTGAGGGGCCGCTGTATGAGCGTGATTCGCTGCTTGCGCTGGCATCCCATGTGCTCATCACGGCGGCATCCACCGCGCTTCCCGAGGGGGCGCTCAAGGGACTCGAAAGCTATGTGGTTCCCGCATACGGCCCCTATTGCCTTGAGGCGGTGCGTGCGTGGGACCAGACTGCCGATGCTCAGGCGTCGAGCGAGGATTTATTTGAGATTTGCCGTTTGGTGGAGGATGCCCGCGGGCTCTTTACACGGTTTGAGGCCCTGTCGATCGATGTGCTGACCTCGCTTGATGTGTTCCCGTGCGTCAATGAGGCCGTGCTCTCGCAGCTGTTCTGCTCGTTTGCTCGGGGCGCGGACCGTGTTGCAGATGCGCGCGCCTTTGCGGCGCGTCGCTGCGACCTAAGCTGGTACCGCCGTGTCGAGAGCTACTTTGACCTGCTTGTCGCTGTGGCCGATATGTGCGCGTTTAGGCAGGCGCACGCGGGCGGGTTCCATCTGGCGCAGCCCCAGCAGGTGTGGGATGCCTACGCGTCCGATTGGTATGCCATGGACGCTGCCTATCGCCATATGTGCGCCGCGTATTTGCGGGCACGCTCCATCGAGTGCGATGTGCTCGAGGAGCCTGCCCGAGCCGTAGTGGACTGGGCGGAGAATCTCTACAGTAACTGGTTCTTGGCCGATGCCAATGCATGCTGGGCATCCGCTGCGCAAGGGGAGTGGGCCGATTGCGGCTATATCGAGGGCCCCGAACGACAGGATGAGTTCTACTGGCACGTGCTGCCCACCTTTGTGGGTTCTGCCAAAACGACGGTCGTTATCGTGAGCGATGCGCTGCGCTATGAGGTGGCCCGCGACGTCGCGGCGCTGCTCGAGCGCGAGCGCGGCGGCAACGTCAAGGTTTCTAGCATGCAGGCGGTCTTTCCCTCCATTACCGAGGTGGGCATGCCCGCGCTGCTGCCACACCAAGCGCTTAAGCTTGCGGAGGATGGCTCGTTTGTGCTGGCTGACGGCATGCCCACTGCGACGACTCCGCAGCGCGAGGCCGTGCTTACCCACGTTGAGTCTACGAGCCGCGCTTTGCGCTCAAGCGCATACCTCAACATGGCGGGAACCGAGCGCAAGGCGTTGCTCAAAGACTCCAAGCTCGTTTATCTCTACCACAACAAGATCGATGCCACGGGCGAGAAGGCCGCTACGCAGGATGATGTTTTCGATGCCTGCGCGGACACCGTGGAGGAACTTGCCACGTTGGCGCGTCGTGTGTGCACCGACGCCCCGGGCGCGCGTGTTGTTATAACGGCGGATCACGGCTTTATCTACACGCGTCGGGAACTCAACGAGTGCCAGATGCTCGGCAAGCCAGACCTTCCCTTCCTTGACGCTCCCGTCATGCACGGCAAGCGTCATCTGGTGGTGCCCAACGAGGCCGTGGCCAAGCTTTCGGACGAGGCACGCAGGGTGTTTGTTAATGTTGACATGGGGCGTTTGGGTGCCGGCTTTGAGGGATTTGCCCCGCGCGAGAACGTGCACTTTAAGCGTCCCGGCGGGACTAACAACTACGTCCACGGCGGCATGAGCCTGCAGGAGCTTTGCGTGCCCGTTATCGGATTTTGGCGTGCGCGCTCGGGTTCCAAGGACTTTGTCGATACGCGCGCGGCGACGCTGCGCGTACTAAGTGAGGGACGTCGAGTGACCAACTCGCTCTTCTCGGTCAACTTGATCCAGGAAGAACCCGCCCAAGGCAAGGTACTGCCGTGCGAGTACGAGCTGGTGTTTACCGATGCAAGCGGCAACGAGGTGAGCGATACGGTTAAGGCGCATGCCAACAAGACTTCTGTTAACTCGCAGGAGCGCGTTGTGCATGCCAAGTTTGCGTTGCGTGCGGCGGATGGATTCTCGGCCAAGGGTCCGTACTATCTGGTCTGCCGTGAGCGCGAGACGGGCAAGATCGTTTGGCGCGAGACGTACACCATCGCTGTTTCGTTTGCCCCTGTTGCTGACTTTGGTTTTTAGGAGTGTGCCCTATGTTTGATAGCCATGACGACGATCTGTGGGAAGTTCCCTCGATTGATGTGAGTGCGCCGGCGGAGGCTGTGCCTGCGGTGGAGACTGTGCCTGCGGTGGAGACTGTGCCCGCGGTGGAGAATGTGCCTGCGGTGGAGCCGGCGGAGACCGCTGCGCCCGCCGATGCCGTGGCGCCCGCCGAGGACGAGCCCTCGACCGATGACTATGCCCAGGCCGTGGCCGAGGCTCCCGAGGACGACGGCTACGACATGGATGGACTGGACGGCAAGCTGCTCGAGCACTTTGGCGGCAAGATCGTGCGTAAGGACCTGACGGCCCTTATGAAGCGCGGCGCCAACGTGCCTACCTTTGTGCTGGAGTACTTGCTGGGCATGTACTGCTCAACAGACGACGAGGATGCCGTGGCGGAGGGCCTGGAGCGCATCCGCAAGATTCTCACCGATAACTATGTGCGCCCCGACGAGTCCGAGCGCATCAAGTCCAAGATTCGCGAGCTGGGGCGCTTTACCATCATCGATAAGGTGACGGCCAAGCTCGACGAGTACAAAGACATCTACGTGGCGTCGTTTGCCAATCTGACCATTGAGCCGTTTGTGATGCCGGCCGAGTACGTGCGCGACTACTCCAAGATTCTGCAGGGCGGCATTTGGTGCATCATGAGCATCGAGTATCGTCATCCCATGGAAGAGGAAGACGAGTTTGGCATGGAGGTCTTTGGCGACGATGCGCCGCGCCGTTCCAAGGCCAAGCGCAAAAAGCGCGGACCCGAGGACTCTCCGTTTAGCGTGGCGTCGCTCACGCCCATCCAGATGCCCAACCTGGACCTGGAGGCCATGATCGACGAGCGCCAGTATTTCTCGCGCGACGAGTGGCTCAACATGCTGCTGCGCTCTGCCGGCTATGAGCCCAGCGAGCTTTCGGAGAAGGAGCGCTTGCACTTTATCGAGCGCATGGTGCCGCTGATCGAGCGCAATTACAATCTGTGCGAGTTGGGTCCCCGTGGCACCGGCAAGAGCCATATCTACAAAGAGGTCTCGCCCTATGCCATCTTGCTTTCGGGCGGCCAGACCACCACGGCCAACCTGTTCGGCCGTATGAACTCCATGCGCGCCGATCGCGTGGGCCTGGTGGGCCATTGGGATTGCGTGACGTTCGACGAGGTCGCCGGCATGCGCTTTAAGGACACCAACGCCGTGCAGATCATGAAGGACTATATGGCGAGTGGCAGCTACGCGCGCGGCCGCGACCAGATTAACGCCGATGCCTCCATGGTCTTTGAGGGCAACATCAACGACACCGTGCAAAACGTCCTTAAGACCACGCACCTGTTTGATCCGTTCCCGCCGGAGTTTAACAACGATTCGGCCTTCTTCGACCGTATCCACTATTACCTGCCGGGCTGGGAGATTCCCAAGATGCGTTCGAGCCTGCTGACCAGGCATTACGGCTTAATCACCGACTGCCTGTCGGAGTTTTGCAAGGAGATGCGCCGCAAAGACTTTACGCATCATATCGACCGTTACTTCCGCTTTAACAGCGACTTTAACAAGCGCGATGAGATCGCCGTGCGCAAGACCTTTAGCGGCTTGGCTAAGCTGCTGTTCCCCGACGAGGCTATGGACAAGGACGACGTTCGCTGGCTGCTGGACTACGCCATCGAGGGCCGTCGCCGCGTAAAGGAGCAGCTCAAGATTATGGCGGGCGTCGAGTTTATCGATGTTAACCTTGGCTATATGGATGCCGATAATCCGCAGGACGTGCACGTGGTGCGCGTGCCCGAGCAGACCGAGGATACGCTGATTCCCGACGGGCCGCTGCTGTCCGGTCACGTGTTTGGCGTGGGTAGGTCGCAGGGCGGCGAGGTTGCCGTGTACAAGCTGGAGAACAAGGCCGTTGCCGGCGAGTGCAAGTTTAAGCACGAGGGCGTGGCCTTTAACAAGCCGGTGCGCGATACGCTGGAGGCCGCGTTCGACAACTTCGTGAACCTGGCGAACCGCGTGGCGCCGGGCATGCACATTGGCTCCAAGGACTACCTGCTGTTCTATAACGATCTGCAGAGCAAGGGCCTGTCCGAAGAAGTTTCGCTTGCCGAGTTTGTGGGCCTATGCTCCGCGGCGTGCAACCGCCCGGTGATGTCTGCGCTGGCGGTCCCGGGCATCTTGCGCATGTCGGGCTCTATGGACGAGATCCGCGGGCTCGAGGACATTATGCGCGTGGCCAAAAACGCCGGTGCCAAGCGTGTGATTTTGCCGCTGAGCGCCATCGCGGGCCTGCAGAGCGTTTCGTCCGAGATCATTTCGGGCTTGAGCCCGGTGTTCTACATGGATGGCGATCCGGTCGACGCCGCGAAGAAGGCTCTGGATTTGTAGGGGTGCGGGCGAGCGGGGCGTCCGGTGCTCGTGCGTTCCGCGAACATGTTGGTGCGTAGTGCGTGAGGAGGCCCGCCATGGCGGACGAGCGTTCTGTTGGTGAGCTGCTCGACGAGCTGTTTGGCTTTGAATCGGTGGCCAAACGCCAGGCGACGCTTGAGCAGTACGATCGCGGGGAGTTGGTGCGCAAGGCGCGCTCCCGCGAACTGCTGGGTGTGCTTAGGGATGTCGAGGCTGCCGAGCACGCTGCGCGCGAATCTGCCGTGCGGGCTGTTGATACGTACGTGCGCCGTGTTGAGGGCGCGGCCCTTGCGCGTGCTCGCAAGCAGGCGGGTGTTGTGGGCTCGCTGCAGATGGAGCGCCGCTATGCTGCCTTTTTGCGCATGGAGGACAAGGCCGAGCTGCTGACGCGCCTGGAGCAGACGCTTGCGTTTATCGAGGTAAAGCTGCGTGCGAATACGGCGGACAGGGTGCGCGCAGCGTACGATGCTGCCGGCGCTTTAGTGCTGCAGGACGTGGCGCGTCTGGGTGACGTGCGCGTTGTGGATGCTGTGCCCCTGGATGCCGACCTGCTGTGCACGCAGCTGGAGCAACTTCGTTGTGCCGCCGACGCAACGGACCTTGCGGGTATGATCACGGCGACGTTTGAGTCCGAGCTGAGTGCGACTGGGCCGCAGCACGCTGATGGGTTTACGGGTGATTTGGCTGGCGATGTTGCTGGTGACGTGGCGCTGGAGCGTGAACTTACGAACGTGCGCGGTGCTGCGCAGCGAGCGCGCTTAGCGGCGCAGGCGTATCGGGCCGAGCGCGCCGTCCGCGTTGTGGGGAGCACGGTGGAGCCAGTATCGTTGCCCGAGCCTGTGTGCGTTGCGTGCGAGACGACGTGCGATGCCGGGGAGCTTTCCGAGTTGCTCGTTCAGGTTAAGAAGTCGTTTGAGACCTACCGTCGTGTTGTTGCCGACGGCGGGTTGTTCTGTGCGTTTGGCTCTGGCTCGCCGCATGGGATTTGCCGGGGCTCGAGCTATTTAGACTACGATTCTCGGCTTGACGAAGACGTGCTGGTGGGCGAGTACGATGGCGCTACCAGGCATGATGTTCGCCGAGAGGTTGCGATTCCCGAGCTTGTGGATGAGGCTTCGGCCGATGGTGGCGACTCGCTCGAGGTTGCTGTGGCGCGCATACGTAAGTTTAACGGACGCCGCTACGATGGTGTGCTGGACGAGGATTCTGCGCGCCATGTGAATGCGTTTTGGTATGGGCTCAAAAAGCTCAGTCAGTATTGTGAGGCTGCCGTGCGCGTGGATGAGCGTGCTTGGGATTGCTTTATCGATAAGGTGCAGTTCGCCTACGATGAGCCCGTGGGGCGCCTGGCCACGCAGATGGACGACAAGCAGGTTGCGGCTTTTGTTGCTGCCGTGGAAGTGCTTGGCGCTGACGA
This sequence comes from Collinsella sp. AM23-17, assembly GCF_003470945.1. Lineage (NCBI taxonomy): Bacteria > Bacillati > Actinomycetota > Coriobacteriia > Coriobacteriales > Coriobacteriaceae > Collinsella > Collinsella sp. AM23-17. The sequence goes on from NZ_QRHU01000011.1 coordinate 29,745, forward strand.
GTAAGGGCCTGGTTTGGCGGGAGGTTTCACCATGAAGATCGAAGTTGATGTAGATCAGCTGCGCGAGAGCCTGCTCGACCGCGCGGGGAGTGCAGCAGGCGTGGGCTTTCCGGCCGCCATGCTCGACGTAGTGGATATCGAGGATGAGTCGCCCCAAGAGCTCCTGACCCGTGCCGAACGCGAAGGCCTCGACCTCCGCGACTTTGCCGTCGACGATGACGCTGAATGATGGCCATCTTTGTTATTGACGAACATATGTTTGTATTTTATACTCATGCTTGAACATACGTCCAACTTCATGGTATAAACTAGGTGGTCATCTCTTAAGAGAGGGCTTCCAAGTGCCGGGGACGTTTTCCCCGGCTTTTTTATTAAGGATTGCCCATGCGAGAGCTGAGTATCTTTATTGATGAATCTGGAAGCGATGATCTTCGTGAAAGATACTATCTTGTGGCCTTTGTTTTTCATGAACAAGATATTCCCATCGCTGAGGGAATAGAGAAATATGAAAGGGCGGTAGCCGAAAGCGGATTGCCGCTTCTTCCGTTCCATGCTTCTCCTCTCATGAATGGAAAAGATCAGTTCAAGGACTTGGGCATCAGCGAGAGAAAAAGGCTGTTCTCACTATTTCGAGTTATGTTTCGACATTTGCCCATCTCGTACAAGGTGTTTGTATTCAAGACGCATCGGTACCGAACTCTTAAACAGATTGCTGATGCGATGCGGCGTGAAATCATCGATTTCATATTCGACAATTTGAGTTGGTTTCAGCAGTTTGATGCTGTAAAGATTTACTACGACGGAGGACAGGGTTCGGTTTCGAGTGCGCTTCACAAGGCAATCGATTACGCTTTGGCTAAAAATGCAGTTATCTATAAGCCGACAACTTCATCGGATTACTATTTGGCTCAGGCCGCGGACTATGTCTGTACCATTGAGTTCACGAGTCTGAAATATCAGGCAAATAAGCAGACTAATACTGACCAGAAGTTTTTTGGTGGTAGTACTGCGTTTAAAAAAGGCTTACTAAAAGAAGTTAGAAAGAAGGCCGTCCCAAATTAGCTGCCCTGTGGCCGCTACGACGCCAGCGTGGCGATGACGGCTTCGTCGCCGGCGTATATGAGGGTGTTGCCATCGGGGATGATCGTCTGGCCTTCGCGCTTGAGCATCACCACAATAAACGGATGCTTGCCTTGCGGCACATCGCGCAGGCGCTGGCCGGCCAGGCGACCGTGGGGGGTCACGGTGACCTCGCGCAGCGTAACCTCGGCACGCTCTTCAAACGTCGGGGCGGCCATAACCAGAAGGTCGCCTTCCTCGATCACGGTATCGCCGTTGGGCAGCACGGGGTGCGCGCCGTCGCGCAGCACCAGAACCACAAGCATGTCCGTCGCACTGCCAATGTCGGCGAGCGAACGTCCGGCAAACGGATGTCCAGCTCCCATCTTGAGCTTGACGAACGACATGCCGTCCTCGTCGCGGTAATCGTTAAAGGTGCGGCGCACGTCGCCTTCCGCGTCGATCATATCGAGTTTCTTCGCCACTGCTGGCAGCAGCGAGCCCTGCACCACAATGCTTGACACGGCAATCACAAACACCAGGTCAAACAGGTCGTGACCACCGGGAACACCGGTTACCACGGCAAAGAGACTAAATACGACCGAAGCCGCGCCGCGCAGACCCGCCCAGCTTACGAGCGCAACCTGGCGAGGGTTGGTCTTAAAGGGCACCAGCAGCAGGCCCACGGCGATGGGGCGGCTCACGAAGAGCATAAACGCCATGAGCGCCAGGCCGGGTAGCAGCATTTGCGGCAGGCGCGCGGGCGTGACGAGTAGGCCCAGCAAAAAGAAGATGGTCATCTCGGCCATCTCGGTGAGGGTGTCAAAGAAGTGCGCCAGCTCGACCTTGCCGGTGATGTCGCTCGCGCCCAGCACAATGCCGGCCAGGTACACGGCCAAAAAGCCGTTGCCGCCCAGGTAGCTCGGCAGCGCGTAGGCGACGATGGCCACGGCGAACAAGAAGATGGTCTGCGCGCCTTCGGCCGTTGCGTGTGCGCGCTCAATCAGACGGCTGGATGTCCAGCCGATGGCAAGGCCCAACCCCACGCCCAGGATGATCTGCTTGGTCAGCAGCACGGGAATGTCGATATTGCCGCCCGCCGCGAGGGTCGCGAGCACGGCGGTGAGCATGTAGGCGACGGGGTCGTTGGAGCCCGATTCGACCTCGAGCAGCGAGTCGGTGCCGCCCCTCAGCGAAAGGCTGTGCTCGCGCAGAACGCTAAAGACGCTGGCCGCGTCGGTGGACGCCACGACCGATCCCAGCAGCAGGCCGCCGATCCAGTCGAAGCCCAGCACAAAGTGGGCGAACACGCCGGTGATGCCTGCGGTGATGACGACGCCGAGCGTGCTCAGCAGCACCGCCGGCGCGGCGACGGGCTTGGCGCGGTCTATGTTGGTGTTAAAGCCGCCGTAGAACATGATGAACAATAGCGCCGTGCTGCAGACGGTTTCGGTGAGTGCGTAGTCGCTAAAGTCGATATGCGCCGGGCCGTTGACGCCCAACAGCATGCCGAGCGCGATAAAGATAAGCAGGGTGGGGAAGGGGAGCTTTTTGCCGACGGGTTTGATGGTCAGGCACAAAATGATGACGAGGCCGATAAAAAGAAGGATCTGGTTCATGGATGGTGTCCGCTCCTGGGTGGTTGGCGTGGCGCGGTCAGTTGTCTGCGGTTATTTGTACCCAAAGATGGTGGGTTATGGGCTTGGATTGCGGGCGTGCGCATTTTCGACACGAGGCTGCGACGCGGGCGGCGCTGGTCGGGGCGCTGGGCCAGACGGCGTGGCGTGAGCGGTGCGGGTTGGCAGGCGTGCGCTGGCGACTGTTGACGGTATGCAACCCTTCCCAGCTTTATTGCTACGGAGTACAATGGGTAACGTTTAAGTTCAACTTGAAGTTTTAGTTGCGGCGCCGGGCTTTGGCCGCAATGCAAGGAGAGGCGTACCATGGCGATCTATGTGACATCTGATGCTCACGGGCACGTGCGTGCGCTTGACGAGGCCCTGTCTAAGATCTCGTTGACGTCCGACGACACGCTGTACGTGCTGGGCGACATGATCGATCGCGGGCCCGATCCGGTCGGCGTTATTAAGCTCGTGCGCTCGCTGCCCAACGCCCGTGTGCTCAAGGGCAATCACGAGCAGATCATGCTCGATGCCATCATTGGCCAGGATCCGCTCGATGCCGAGACCTGGGATATCAACGGTGGCTGGACGACGCGCGAGCAGCTCAACGACATGGAATTTGACGCATACGAGGAGCTCGTGCGATGGATGGCCGCGCTGCCGCTCTACGCGGTGGCCGAGACCGAGGAGCGCCCGTATCTGCTGGTACATGCTGGAATCGAGATGAAGGCGGCGCGCGCGTTTTTGCTTGAGCATGGCGTCGATTGTGCCGATGGCGTTGGAGCGGTGGGTGCCGATCGCGAGCTGCTGCAGCAGATGCTCGCGGTGCAGTCGGCCGATGACCTGCTGTGGATTCGTCACGGCTATTGGGATGCGCCGACCGGGCTGCTTTCTGCCGAGGGCAAGGGTCCGGTCGTGGTGAGCGGTCACACGCCAACGGTGTCGCTCGGGCGTTATTGCGAGGTCGGTGGTCTTGCGGGGCTCGATGAGGAGTCGGGCCGCGGGCAGATCGTGCGCCTGGGTGGCGAGGATACCGCCGGCGTGCCCGATCGCATCGATATCGACTGCGCCGCCGCCACCGGCTCCGAGTTCGGCCGCGTCGGGATCCTGCGGCTCGATGATGGGGCGGAGTTCTACGCGAACATCAACCCGGGCGAATAATCGGTGCAAGTGGTAGCTAATTTGGGACGGAGCTTTTTTGACTACTTTCGGAGAATAGCGCTTTCTTGCTCGGTAAGCGCGAGAAATGAGGAGCGTCTGCGTCCTCGGCAGTGCGAAAATGCTCGAAAAACCGTCGCAACGGAGTCAAACGACGTTGCGACGGTTCTTTTTTGGCTGTCCGCTGGCTAAGTGAGTAGACTTTTTTGGAAATGCCGAGCAGCCGGCAAATTTGCCTCAACAAAACCGCAGGTCACTGACTTGTGTTTTGCCGGTGTGGTCAGGGATTCGGCAAAAGTCTACTCACTTAGTTTTGCGTGATGCATATTGTCCGCAACGAGACCCCAGCCGGGGTGATTCCATCGCAAATTCCGGTGACCGGGGGCAGCTAATTAGGCGCCGTATGGGTTGCGGTCGCGTTCGATGCGTTGGCGGATGTGGGCGTACTCGATAATCAGTAGCACCAGGAGTAGGGCCATGATGGCTAGGTAGCTCACCACAGCGCCCATCAGACCCAGCAGCTTAATCAGGATCACCGGCACCACCACGCTTACGGCGAAGCAGATCAGGTAGATCTTGGTGACATCGCCGGCGTGGCGCAACACCGTGATAATGGCATAGATAAAGTCGATTGCCGCGGTGACGCCGCCGGCGACAACCATTAGCAGTGCAAGCGTGCGGTAGCGCTCAAAGTTGAGGCCGTACATAAAGCTCATGAGGGGAATGCCGGGGCCTGCCATAAATGCGGCGCACGCTCCAGTAATGACTACGATCAGTGCCATAACGGCAACAATAATCAGATCAAAGCGGCGACGCTTGCGCGGATTCGCCCAAATGCTCGACAGACGTAGGAGCTGCGGTTTATAGATAAATCCAATGCTCAACAAAATGGCCTGCGCCGGAAAAAACAGTGCATTAAAGTACAGCTGATATTTGTATGCCAGCGTGCCCTCCATCACAAACTTGGGCATGCTCTCGATAAGGTTGAACAGGAACAGCGCACCAAAGAGCGGGGCGCACTGGACAAACAGGTGGCCAGCCTCGCGCAGACTCATGCGGCGTGATTTTTCGGTTTCGAGCAGGGCGAGCGGGGCGGTGACCAGTACGAGCGAGGCAATCGCGGCGATGCCCATGGCCATGGCCGCGATGGGCATGCTGCGCGTGAGGAACAGTGCCACGCTAAAGACCGCGATGACGCCGGCGGAACGCAGCGTTTGGCTCATGCCTGCCAAATAGAGCTTGTCGGCCTGCTGCAGGCGGCCCTCGTACACGTCGGCGATGCCGTCGATCACCTTATAGAGGTAGACGCCCAGGCCGATCGTGGCCATCTGCGCATCGTAGCCGCGGGCGCTGCTGTATACCAGGCCGCATGCCAGCGCGAGCGCTCCGCAGAGCCAGCGGTTGAGCTGGTAGGAGGCGAAGGAGGTCTTTTCGTCGATGTCCGAGACCTGAAAGTTGCGCACGCCGTAGTTGCACGCGATCATGATGAGCGTGCCGGTGACAAAGGCGATGGAGAACTTGCCGGCTTCCTCGGCGCCCACAAGCTGCGTGGACACGATGGTGAGCAGGGGAAACGCCATGCCCCATACGGCGGTGCCCAGGGTATTCCAAAGGTAGTCGCGACGGGTGGCGTGATCTTCGTACTCGGCTTCTTGCGTGGAGAAGCCGCCGCCGTAGACGGCTCCGAGCAGGCGGTTCCACCAGGCATTGACCATGCGGCGGATGGGGCCGGGCTGGCGATCGCGCTCGCGGCGACGGCGTGTAGCCTGGCTGCTGTCGGGACCGCCGGCGTTGCGCTGGCTCAGCTCCTGGATGCGCGCGAGCTCTTCGGCCGTGTGGGAGGCAGGGAACAGGCCGTTCTCGATGCGTCCGCCCTGGGCCTTTGCGGTGCCGTTGCTCGCTACGGCGGGGTCGGCGACGCCATTGCGGCGGGCGATGGCACGGCGGATGCTATCGAGAGGCGTGATACTCAAGGCGGTTCCTTTCTCCTACTGCGCTCTAGTATAGTCGCGGTGGTGTCCATTCGTGTTTTTGAGCAGGTTGTTCAATAATTTCGGCGGTGCCATTCAGTAGTCGGCACTTGGGACGTTCCTTATGTGCCGGCACTTTAGGAACGTCCCCGAGTGCCGGCATCTAGGGACACTCCTTGGCTGCTGCCTGTTCAAGAGTGTCCCCAACGACTAGTCGTTTAAGAACGCCCCCAATAACTAGGCCGCTTGCGTGCGATTTTTGACCGTTGGGCGGGCGCTTCGTCGTTGCCGCAAAAACGTTTTTGCATATCGGGTACAACGGGCTTTACGTGAGTAAAGTGCGCGCCGCGTCCACGTGTCGCGCTTTTAAAGGAGGCCCCATGCCAGGTATTACCCCTGCAGAAGTTCTGTCCAACTTTGGCATTACGCTGGTCGAAGATCCTGCCGAGAACCAGCCCCGCCTGCTGGTCGACCTGCCGGCAGCCGAGCTCGTCGAGCACGCCATCCGTCGCAACGAAGGTCGTATGGCCTCCAACGGCGCGCTGGTGATCGAGACGGGGGAGCGCACTGGCCGCTCGCCTAATGACCGCTTTATCGTTGACACCCCCGATGTTCACGACAAGATTGCCTGGGGTGCCGTCAACCGCCCGCTATCTGTCGAGAGCTACGAGGCCATCAAGGCCGGCATCGTCGACTATCTCAACGAGCGCGACGTGTTCGTCACTCGCGGTATGGCCGGTGCCGACCGCAACCATACGCGTCGTCTGCTTGTCGCCTGCGAGCGTGCCAGCCAGGCGCTCTTTATTAAGCAGATGCTCGCCCGCCCGCTTGCCCGTGAAATCGCACGCACCGGCGAGCCGGACTTCTGTGTGCTCGCCGCGCCGGGCTACCAGTGCGATCCCGCCATCAAGGGCCTCAACTCCAGCGCCGCCGTGGTCATTAACTTCCAGGAGCGCGTGATTCTGGTCGCCGGCACCGGCTACTCCGGCGAGATCAAAAAGTCCATTTTCAGCGTCATGAATTACCTGCTGCCCGTCGAGGACGACGTGCTGCCCATGCACTGCTCGGCCAGTATGGATCCCGTCACGCACGAGACCGCCGTGTTCTTTGGCCTGTCCGGCACCGGCAAGACCACGCTTTCGGCCAATCCCACGCGCCTGTTGATCGGCGACGACGAGCACGGCTGGTCTGACATGGGCATCTTTAACATCGAGGGTGGCTGCTACGCCAAATGCGAGGGCCTGGACGCCTTCCACGAGCCCGAGATCTTCAACGCTGTCCGCTTTGGCGCGATCTGCGAAAACGTGGTGCTCGACGAGAACCGCAAGCCCAACTACGACGACATCTCGATCACGCACAACACGCGCGTGGCATACCCTGTGGAGCACATTCCCAACGCGTGGACCAAGGGCATGGGCACCACTCCAAGCGTCGTGCTGTTCCTGACCTGCGATGCCTTTGGCGTGCTGCCGCCCATCTCACGCCTGACGGCCGATGCCGCCATGTACCACTTCGTGACGGGCTTTACGGCCAAGATCCCCGGCACCGAGGTCGGCGTCACCGAGCCCACGCCCACGTTCTCTTCGCTGTTTGGCGAGCCGTTTATGCCGCTCGACCCCATGGTCTATGCCAAGATGCTCGGTGAGCGCATCGCCGACGGCCGCACGCGTGTGTACCTGGTCAACACCGGCTGGATCGGCGGCGGCTACGGCGTGGGCCATCGCATCGAGCTTGCCTACACGCGCGCCCTGGTGGCCCGCGCCCTCGACGGTACCATCGAGGACAGCGAATTCGTGCATGACGATATCTTTAACGTCGACATTCCCACCACGTGCCACGGCGTGCCCGACGGCATCCTGGTGCCGCGCCAGTACTGGCAGAGCACCGCGCGCTACGACGAGGCGGCGCACAACTTGGCCGTGATGTTCGAGGAGAACTTCGAGAAGAAGTACTCGCACCTGCCCGAGTCCGTGAAGGCCGCCGGTCCGCACGCTCAGGTGCACGCCGACGCCCGTCATCGCGGCCGCGGCCTGCTGGGACTCCGACACTAGCGTTGCTTCAGACCCAAAACCACCATAAAGGGGACGGGCACCTTTGTGGTGGTTTTACTCGCGCGGATGACTCGGGTTACAATACGCCTGACATATTGCCCCCTTCTCCGGATGGGGGCAGCGTAAGCGCTCTTGTGGCGGCACCGTAGGACTTTGAAGGTGGCCGTCGTAAGGGCGCTTTTTGTTTAGGCGCCCTCGCTCGGGCGCGCACGATGAAGGGAGAGCACATGAAGAGCTTTATTGCCGAGGATTCGTTTTGGGAGCTATTTCCGCAGGCGGCTGTCGGTGTTGTGGTCGTAAAGGGCATGAAGCCCGCGGCTCAGATTCCTCAAGAGGACGTGGATGCGATTGCGGCGTTGCTCGACCGCGCCAATATCGACGCGGAGCGTCATCTGACCAGCGATACTATCAGCGAGAACGCACCGGTCAAGGCATGGCGCGAGGCTTATCGGCTGTTCAAGACCAAAAAGGGCGCGCGTTGCTCAATTGAGAACCTGCTCAAGCGCGTGCTCAAGGGCAAACCGGTGGGCCACATTACGCCCGCGGTGGACATCTACAACACGGTGTCGCTGACCTACGCGCTGCCCGTTGGCGGCGAGGACCTGCATGCGATTGAGGGGGATCTTTGCTTGAAGGTGACTGACGGCGGCGATGCGTTCCTGCCACTTGGCGAGGAAACGGATGACCCGACGCTGCCCGGCGAGCTCGCCTACATCGATGATGCGGGCGCCGTATGCCGCTGCTGGAACTGGCGCGATGGCGTTCGCACGGCGCTGTCCGACGATTCGGCCGATGCATTCCTGGCGATTGAGTGCGTGGAGCCCGAGCGGATGGGGGATTGCCAGGCTGCCGTTGATCGTCTCGCCGAGTTGCTCGAGCGCTATCTGGGAGCGACGGTTGTCGTTAAGACGCTTGTGACCCGCGACAATCCCTGCGTGGAACTGTAACGACGCCTGCGGATCATGTTCGCCGGTCAAAACCACTACAAAGGTGCCTGTCCCCTTTGTGGTGGTTTTTATGTTGATGGGTTAACAAATGGGATATTTGGGTATGGGTGTTGCCTCGTGCGGCTAAGATGTTTACCCGTTAGCATCATGTAAGCGAAAGGCGGTCGTCTCCCATGCAGCAGAACGACGAGACACGTTTCGAGGACTTTGTCGGACTGATCAGCGGGCTCTACAAGGAGATCCAGCGCATTAAGACATCCGAGGGCGCAAGGCTGGGCCTCAAGGGCTCCGACGTTATGTGCTTGTACTATCTTGAGCGCAGCAAGGACGGCCTGACTGGCGCTGACCTGGCTCGCATGGCAGGCGTGACCCGTGCCGCCGTCTCGCGCACGCTCGCGCATCTGGAGGAGGGCGGCTACGTCGAGGTCGACGACTCGGGTGATGCGGCCGTTAAGTATCGTGCCCCGGTGCGCCTGACCGCTCTGGGCGGCGAGAGCATGAGCGAGGCGGACCGCATCATTCGCGAGGTGCTCGACACCACCGGTAAGGCTATGGGTGTGGAGCAGCGCGAGCAGATGTATGCGTCGCTGCGTACGATTCTCAACACCCTGCGTGAGATCTAAGGCCGCCAAGGCATTTGCTTCCCATTAAAAACTGCATAGTCCCGTTTGAGCGCGTATGCCGTGCCGGGGCATTGCTGTCAAAATTCCCCGCGCGGGACCTGCGCAAGAAAGGATTCGTTATGTCCGTCCGCATTATTACCGATTCCGCAAGCGATATGTCGCCGGCTGAGCACCCCGCTCTGCATGTTCTGCCGCTGTCCGTCACCTTTGGCACCGATGTGTACATGGATGGCGTCGACATCGATCACCAGCGCTTTTACGAGATGCTCGTGGAGCGCGATGAGCTGCCCAAGACCGGCCAGGTCAACCCGTACGCGTTTTCGCAGGCGATTGCCGAGGCGCGTGAGGCCGGCGATGAGGCTGTGATTATTACCGTGGGCGCTAAGCTTTCGGGCACCAATCAGAGTGCCCGCACCGCACTTGCCGAGGCCCCGGGCGGCGATGTGTACGTGGTGGATAGCAATAACGTTACCCTGGGCGAGCGCGTGCTGGTCGAGTATGCCCTGCGCTTGGTGGACGAGGGCCGCGGCGCGGCTGAGATCGCGGATGCTGTCGAGGCCGTGCGCGACCGCGTGGTCGTCATCGGCCTGCTCGAGACGCTGGAGTACCTGGTGCGCGGCGGCCGCTTGTCTGCTGCGGCGGGCGCTGTGGGCACGCTGCTCAACGTGAAGCCGGTCGTGGCTGCCGAGGACGGTCTGATCGTGCAGCTGGGCAAGGCGCGCGGTTCCAAGAACGGCCGTAACCTGCTCAACCAGAAGGTCGAAAAGGCAGGCGGCATCGACTTTTCCATGCCGCTGGCGCTCGGCTATACGGGCCTTTCGGATGCGGTGCTCAAGAAGTATATCGAGGACAGCGCGGCACTGTGGGCTGGCCACACCGAGGGCGAACTGCCCGTTCACACCATCGGCGCCACCATCGGCACCCATGTAGGCCCCGGCGCCGTAGCCGTAGCCTTCTTCCAGCCTGTTAACTAGCCCACCTGCCAAAACCACCGCAAAGGGGACAGGCACCTTTGTGGTGGTTTATGCTATTCCGGGTGGAAGGGAGCGAACAATGGCGTCTGAGGGCTTTTTTGAGCGGGTGTACGAGGTGGTCGAGCAGATCCCCGAAGGGATGGTCGCCACGTACGGCCAGGTGGCGCTGCTCGCCGGTCGTCCACGAAGCGCGCGCTATGTGGGCTATGCGCTGCACAGCAATCCGCGTCCTGGCCAGATTCCCTGTCATCGTGTGGTGTTTGCCGACGGCCGTATCTGTGAGGGCTTTGCCTTTGGCGGCCCCGATGCTCAGCGTGAGCTCCTGCTGGGGGAGGGTGTGGCGTTTAAGGACGACATGCACGTCGATCTGGCCGCCTGTCGCTGGCCTGCAGGGCTCTAGCGGCTCTGCCGTGGCTTAAACCACCACAAAGGTGCCTATCCCCTTTGTGGTGGTTTTGGCAGGTTTACCGAGGTTAACTTATGGAGAAGGTATGGCGGCGCGGTTTGTCGCAGCAAAGTAAACCACGGTGAACTATATTGTTTTCAGCAACGGAGCAGGCAATAGGCGATGAAAAAGCCTGCCCTGTTGAGTTTGATTCGCATTCCTCCCCTCTGTGCGATTCAACGGTGTACTTCGGGAACAGGCCCGCTGGCAACTATCTGCCAGCGGGCCTGTTCCTGTTTCGGTGAGGATTCAGCCTCACCGTCTATGTTGTGCGAAGGCGCTTTGCCTAGTACACCATGCCCATGGCGTCCTGAACCTCGGCCAGGGTCTGCTCGGCAATCTCGTTGGCGCGACGGTTGCCCTCGTGCAGCACGTCCTTCACATAGTCCAGATCGTTCTCATAGCGCTGACGACGCTCGCGGATCGGCGCGAAGTACTCGTTGACGGCCTCGGTCACGTACTTCTTGAGCTGGCCGGAGCCGCCCATGCCAATCTCCTCGGCAATCTCGACCTCGGAACGGCCGGTGCAGATGGCGGCGGTTGAAAGCAGGCCGGACACGCCGGGGCGATTCTCGGGATCGAACGTGATCATGCGCTCGGAGTCGGTCTGGCTCTTCTTGATGCGCTTGGCCGTCTCCTCGGCGGTCATCGAGATGTTAATGGCGTTGCCGTAGCTCTTGCTCATCTTGCGCCCGTCCAGGCCCGGCAGCAGCGGGGTCTCGGACAGCAGTGCGTCGACCTCGGGGAACACCTTGCCGTAACGGTTGTTAAAGCGGCGGGCGATGGTGCGGGTGAGCTCGATGTGCGGCAGCTGGTCGCGACCGACGGGCACCACATTGCCCTTGCAGAACAGGATGTCGCAGGCCTGGTGCACCGGGTAGGTGAGCAGAAGGCCGGTGAGCTCGTGGCCCGAGGCCTCCATCTCGGCCTTGACCGTGGGGTTGCGCGCCAGCTCGGCCTCGGAGACCAGCGACAGGAACGGCAGCATGAGCTGGTTTGCGGCGGGTACGGCGGAGTGCGCGTAGATCATGGTCTTGTCGGGGTCGATGCCGCAGGCAAGGTAGTCCATGACCATGTTGTACACGTTGTCCTGGATGTGCTCGGTCGTATCGCGGTCAGTGATGACTTGGTAGTCGGCGATGAGCACGTTGGTCTTGGCGCCCATGTTCTGCAGCTCAACACGGCCCTTGAGGGTGCCGAAGTAGTGACCCAGGTGCAGACGGCCGGTGGGGCGGTCGCCGGTGAGCATGGTGAACTTCTCGGGCGTTTTGGCCAGGCCCTCGCGAATGGCGTTGCTCTTTTGCAGCGCGACTTCGTAGCTGTTCTCGTTTGGCATGATTGCTCCTAACGTATGTTCATGGGTCAAGATGATAACGCGTTTATTGGAGGGTCGGGGCGTAAGTACGCGAGGGGCGGGAGAGCGGCGGCATGTGCGATGGGCGCGGCGTGGCTGCGCGTTTGGCCGGCGGCGCCTGGGCGCAGCCTCGGCAGCTTACCCTAGCGCCTGTGGTGGCGCTCCTCCCTGCGTTCTTCTGCCGCCTGCTCCTCCTGCTTAAAGGCGGGATCGTCGGGGGTGACGAGCTCGTCCTCGTGCGTGCGCTTGTTGTAATGGTGGCGCAGCACGGGCTCAAACAGGTGCAGGTGCTTGGCAAAGGCCGCCGAGCCAATGGCGAGTACGGTAAAGATGAGCACGCGCATGGGCACCTCGACCTGGTTAATCGCGGCGGCGCCGGCCGAAAGCATGATGCACCAGGCGTAGATGAGGAGCACTGCCTGCTTTTGGTTGTAGCCCTCTTGGATCAGGCGGTGGTGGATGTGGCCCTTGTCGGCCTGCCCGATGCTAATGTGGGCGCGCTTGCGGCGCACGATGGCGCTAAACGTGTCGATGATGGGCACGCCGGCAACGATGAGCGGGATGATAAGCGAGGTGAGCGCGGCGGTGCGGCTCACGTTGAGCAGCGAGATGGAGCCCAGTGCAAAGCCCAGAAGCAACGACCCCGAGTCGCCCAAGAAGATGCTTGCGGGGTTGAAGTTGTAGCGCAAAAAGGCCAGGCAAGCGCCAAAGAGCGCAATGGAGAGCGCGGCGGCGTCGATGCGGCCCGAGAGAACGGCCATCGAAAACATGGTGAACGACGCGATGCCGCAGATGCCCGTGGCCAAGCCGTCGAGGCCGTCGATGAGGTTAATGATGTTGGTGAATGCCACCAGATAGATCACGGTGATGGGGTAGGCGAGCCATCCGAGCATGATCTCGCCGGGGGCAAACGGGTTGACGATGACGCCGATCCGCAGGCCGCCGATACAGGCGATAAGCGCGGCGAGGACCTGTCCGGCTAGCTTTTGCTTGGGCTTGAGCTGGAAGACGTCGTCGATAGCGCCGGTCGCAAAGATGACGGTAAAAGAAAGCGCAAGTATGGGGTAGCTGATGTGCAGACGGGGGTGGGGCACCAAAACGGGCGGCCAGCCTAGGTGCCAGGTGCCTAGGATTTGCACAATGCAAGCAACGACCAGGCCCAAAAACACCGCCGTTCCGCCCAAACGCGGGATGGGCTTGGTGTTGATGCGGCGCTTGGAAGGATAGTCGACGGCGTCGAGCTTAATTGCCAAGCGCTTGACCAGGGGCACCATGAGGAAGGTCGTGATAAAGGCCGCCGCTGCCACGCATAGGTACGGTATGTAGCTCGGGGATGAAGCCATGAATCTAAAAACCGCCAAGCGTCGAAGGAAAAGGTCAGAAGAACGCCATGCGCAAAGGGCATAGCCGAACCATGATACTCGACCACGGGGGGTGCATGGAATTGCATGCAGCGATAATCACGCGCTTACCAGATATTGGGATGTTGTCGATGGCTTGTCGGGATACCGGCGGGGATCCATATGGGCTGTAACGGTGGTTTTCGGCAAATGAAAACCACCCCCCACGTTACGAAAATGAACCCACCTAAAACAGGTGGGTGCCCTCATCGACTGTTCCAGCGTCCTTAACAACGAAGGATACCTGTACTAGGTACGACTGTGTGGGCTCCCTAAATAAACGCGACGGTTCACCCAGTTGCTCCGCGGGGGGCGGAATACCTACATCATAAAGCGGCACTTTGTCGATTCCAGTCTTGACATTATAAAAATCGTGTCGGACGATTACGGCGCCTTGGGCTCGAGCCGTCTGTGCGGTTGGTCCCTTTACGTTTGAGCTGCTGAATCATTGTTTTGGAGCATGTTTTTATGCCGACGCCGTTGACCGAACTTTTTTCGCCCGCCTGCCATTTGTGTCCGCGCCGTTGCGGTGCGGCGCGCGACGAGGGCGCGCGTGGCGTGTGCGGCGCCGACAACACGCTTAAGGTCGCCCGCGCGGCGCTCCATATGTGGGAGGAGCCGTCCATTTCGGGCGAGGCCGGCTCGGGTACGATTTTCTTTAGCGGCTGTTCGCTCAAATGTATCTACTGCCAAAACCACGAGATCTCGACGGGCAATTTCGGTCTTGAGATTTCGCCCGAGCGTTTGGTCGAGATTATGCTGGAGCTGCAGGACCAGGGCGCCAATAACATCAACCTGGTGACGGCGACGCACTATGCGCACCTGTTGCCTGCCGCGATTGCCGCGGCACGGACGCGCGGGTTGGTCATCCCAATTGTCTACAACACGAGTGGTTACGAGCGCGCGAGTGCCGTGGCAGCGCTGGGCGACCTGGTCGACGTGTGGCTTACGGACTTTAAATATGCCGATGCCGGGCTTGCGCAGTCGCTTTCTCATATTAAGGACTACCCGCGCGTGGCCGTGTCGGGTCTGGCCCAGATGGCGCGCGAGATTGAGCGCCGCGGGGGAGAGCTGGTAGACGAGGACGGGCTCATGAGGCGCGGCATAATCGTGCGTCATCTGGTGCTGCCGGGGCATGCGGACGATTCGTGCCGCGTGTTGGACCTGGTGTGGCAGACGGTGGGCGACGTGCCGATCTCGGTCATGAACCAGTACACGCCCAATGCCCTCATGCGCGAACAAGGCGGCGACCTGGCGCGCGCCGTGACGCGCGAGGAGTACGAGCAGGTGCTCGACCATGCCGACGACCTGGGCTTTACGACGATGTTTTGGCAAGAAGGCGGAGCGGTAGACGAGAGCTTTACCCCGGCGTTCGACACCACCGGCGTCCTCACCAGCGCAAAGTAGTGCGCTCGCCGATGATTTTTCTGGGACGGGGATTAAAAAATCATCGAGAGGATCGCCTGCTCGAAAAGTTGTCAAAATAGCCGCGTCCCAAAAAGACTGGGTATTGGGCGTTGACAGTTGGCGAGCCGTAGGTAAAATATCAACTTGTCTTGGGGACGTAGCTCAGTTGGGAGAGCGCTGCCGTCGCATGGCAGAGGCCGAGGGTTCGACTCCCTTCGTCTCCACCCTTGGATTTGATAAGCCGCTGACATTGTGTCGGCGGCTTTTTTTAAAAGGAAGGGCTGTACCATGGCCAAGCTTGAGTCCCAACCACTGTCTGCCGAGGAACGCGCCGAGTTGGAAGAGCTCCGCGCCGAGAAAGCTCGTCGCGAGGCCCAGGAAGAGGCACGCCGCGAGCGTGAGGAGCTGGCCGCCCTGCGTGCCGAGCGTGCGAAGGCCGAGGAGGCCGCCGCGAACGTCGCCCCCGCGCCCAAGCCCGCCGCCGCGAAGCCCGCGCCCACCGCACCTAAACCTCAGCCTAAAAAGGTCGCTCGTTCCAAGTCCGTCGAGCCCAAGCCGAGCCGTGACGAGATGACCTTTGCCCAGCGCATGGTTACCTCCAAGGAGCCTACGGGCGAGAACGAGATCCCTGGCATGGCGCCGGCTCAAAAAATCATCATTGTCCTTGCCCTCATCGCGTTTGTCATCTTTATGGGCTACACGATCCTGACCAGCATGGGCCTGCTCTAGCCCATTCGCGTTGGGTGCCATGCCCGAACACTCTGCCCTTTTCCAACCCTCAACCTCTGCACAACGCATCCGAAAGGTCGCCCCATGGCTTTGACCGACATCTCGCATCCCACCGACATTGCAATGCTCACCGATCTGTACGAGCTCACTATGGCCCAGGGCCTGTGGGAGAGCGGCAAGGCCAATGAGCAGGGTTGTTTTACCGCGTTTTACCGCGACCATCCTTTTGGCAGCGCCTATGCCGTCATGTGCGGCACCGCCGAACTGCCCGAGCTGGTCGAGAATCTGCGCTTTACGCCCGAGGACATCGACTACCTCGCCTCGCTCCAGGCCCCGGCCGGCGGCGCGATGTTCAAGCCTGGATTCCTCGACTACCTGCGCGATTTTCGTGCGCATGTAAACATCGACGCCGTGCCCGAGGGCGAGCTCGTCTTTCCGCGCGAGCCCATGGTTCGCGTCACCGGCCCCGCGCTGGAGTGCCAGCTGCTTGAGACGGCGCTGCTCAACATCGTTGGGTTCCAGACGCTTGTCGCCACCAAGACGGCGCGCGTGGTGCTGGCGGCGGACGGCCGTCCCGTTGCCGAGTTTGGCCTGCGCCGCGCTCAGGGTCCCGATGGCGGCTTGGCCGTCGCGCGCGCGAGCTACGTTGCCGGCTGCTCCTCTACGTCCAATGTGCTCGCCGGCCGCCGCTACGGTATTCCCGTCTTTGGCACGCATGCGCACAGCTGGGTGATGAGCTTCGATTCCGAGCTCGAGGCCTTCCGCGCCTTTGCCAAGTCGAGCCCCAAGAACTGTACGCTGCTCATCGACACCTATGACGTGCGCGAGGGCTGTGAACATGCCATTACGGTTGCCAAGGAGATGGAAGCGGTGGGCGAGCGCCTGTCGGCCATTCGCATCGACTCCGGCGACCTCGCCAAGCTCTCCAAGTATGTGCGCGGCCGTTTTGATGCCGAGGGCCTGCCCTATGTGGGGATCTCGGTTTCTAACGATTTGGATGAGTACACGATTCAGTCGCTGCTCGACCAGGGCGCGCCCATCGACAGCTTTGGCGTGGGTACCAAGCTTGCGACCTGCTATGACCAGCCGGCGCTGGGCGGCGTGTACAAGCTTTCCGCCCGCCGTGCGAGCGAGGCAGATCCATGGACGCCGGTGGTCAAGCTCTCTGAGCAGCCATACAAGCGCACGATCCCGGGTGTGCAACGCGTGCGCCGTTATTACGACGGCTTTGGCGGCCCGGTCTGCGACATGATCTACGACGAGGACCATCTGGCGGGGGAGGGCGCCGCGCGCGGCAATACCCTTGTGGCCGTGAACGATGCCGCCCTGGTGACCGACGTGTCCGAACTTGAGTATCGCGAGCTGCTGGTGCCGATCGTGCGCGATGGCAGTGCGGTGGCTCCACGTGAGAGCATCCAGGACGCGCGCGAGCGCTGTGCTTGGGCGCTCGACCATCTGGACGCAGCTTTCAAGCGCTTCTTGTACCCGCAGACCTATGTGGTGGGTATGGAGCAGGGCCTGGCTCAGGTGCGCGACGAGCTCGTGCGTAAGAACATGGCCGCGGCCTCTGCCTTTCCCTGGGCTCACTAATTCCTTGGGCGGTAGGGGCGAGTCACGCTTCCCTGGCCGCCAGCTCGGCCGTTCGCTGAACAGTTGATTGGTTTGACGTATGACGACTTCTTATAAAACGATGGTGGTAAAGATCGGTTCGTCCACGGTGGTGGGCGCCGACGGCAAGGTCAACCGCGCCTTTATCGGCGGGCTTGCCGATCAGGCCGCAGCGCTGCGCGAGCTTGGCTGGCGCCTGGTCGTGGTGAGCTCGGGCGCCATTGCCTGCGGCTATCCCGTGCTGGGCTTCGACCGTAAGCCGGTCGGTGACCTGCCGAGCCTGCAGGCCTGCGCCTCGGCTGGTCAGTGCATCATCTCGTCGGCCTATGACGAGGAGTTCCATGCGCGCGACCTGCTCACCTCGCTCGTGCTGCTCACGCGCCACGACACGGCGCGCCGCACGTCCTACCTGCACGCGCGCGACGCCCTGCTGCGCCTTGTGGAGCTGGGTGTGGTGCCGGTCGTCAACGAGAACGATACCGTCACCGTCGATGAGATCAAGTTTGGCGACAACGACACGCTGGCGGCGCTTGTGAGCTGTCTGGTTTCCGCCGATCTGTGCGTGACGCTCTCGGACATCGATGGCCTCTATACCGCCAATCCGCACGAGGACCCCACGGCCGAGTTCGTCCCGGTCGTGCATAAGATCGACGCCAAGATCATCGCCTCGGCGGGCGATTCTTCCACATCGGTGGGCACGGGCGGCATGATCACCAAGATCCGTGCAAGCCGCATTCTCATGACGGCCGGCATTCAGAGCGTGATTTGCTCGGGCGAGGAGCCCGATGCGCTCGTGCGTTTGGCCCGCGGCGAGAGCGTGGGCACGCTGTTCGATCCGCCGGCGGAGCGCCTGGACATTGCACCCCGCAAGCTGTGGATTGCACTGGGCGACAAGGCGCACGGCTCGGTGACGGTTGATGACGGCGCCGCGAAGGCGCTGGTCAGCCGCGGATCGTCGCTGCTCGCGGTGGGTATTCGCGAGGTCGATGGCCAGTTTGCCGAGGGCGATGTGCTCGACGTGTGCGACCCGAGCGGCATGGTTGTCGCCCGCGGTATCGCCGAGGCCGATTCGGACGTGCTGGAGCTCGCCGCCGGCCGCCGCCAGGACCAGATTGCCAGCAACCGCCTGCTCGCAGACCTGGCCGAGAAGCCCGCAATCCATAGGGACAACTTGATAGTGTTTGCATAAAGAGAGGCAGCGCTGCGGCTCGTTTTGCCAGCAGTGCTGCCTCTCCTTTTCCGGCACTTGGGGACGTTCCTATTGTGCCGGCAGGTGGGGACACTCCTTTGCTAGAAGATTCGGCGCAGGTCTCCGCGGTTGAGGGACTCGTCGAAGAGGTGCTTGAATACCACACTGCCGTGCAGGCCGTCGTGCTCGAACTCGTTGGTTACCCAGGCGTGCGAGTTGCCCACGCGGCTGAGCGTGTCGAGCTGCAGACTCGAATCGACGTACATGTCATCGAAGTACACCGCGGCCTGGAGCGGCACCTCGTTGCAGGCCAGGCGCTGCGGGTCATAGATCTTGTCCCAGCTGGTGTCTTCCATCAGCAGGTCCATGGCGGGCTTGAAGGGCTTAAGCTCGGGCATCTGCTCAAACATCCACGGGAACATGGCCTCGCCGGTAAACATGAGCGGGCGCGTAAGCGTGTCGAACTCGGCGCGATGGGCCTTCTCCTCTGCTGCGGCCCAGCGAATGGGTATGGTGTCGCCGTCGGCGTAGATGAACTCCTGAAGCGTCCAGTACAGCGGATTCGTGCGCGTGTTGGTGCGCTCGAAGGCACGCATCAAAAAGCTGTCAGATATCGAGACGCCGCAGGTCAGCGTGCCGTCGCCGTCAACAAAAGCGTGATTGATAATCCAATGCATGCGCTCAAAGCTCGGCTTCATGCCAAAGTCGCTGCCCATGAGCTGTAGGCGCTCGACCGTCATCGGCGAGCCGTCGGGCAGCACGGGCTTCTGAGCCTCGAGCGCATCGGCAAGAGCCGCCACGCGCTCGACGTCGGCGGGGTAGCGGTCGTAATACTGCTGTGTCTTGGCAGCCATGCGCGGGAAGGTGTGCGCGTAGACCTCGCTTGCGCTCGCCGGCACGTGGGGGATGCCGCCGCAGGTAAAGCTTGCCGCCACGCCCTCGGGGAAGAGCGACAGATAGCTCAACGTCAAAAAGCCGCCGTAGCTCTGCCCGAGTGTGACCCAGGGCTTGCCGCCAAAGCCCACCAGGCGCAGGTACTCAAAATCGCGCACGATGGAGCTGGCGAGGTGGCGCTTGAGGAAGTCCGCCTGCGAGCGGGCCGCATCGGCGCCGGCTGCCTCGGCGCGATCGCCCAAGGTGGCAATCGTGCGTCCGTCCACGCAGCTACTGCGTCCGGTGCCGCGCTGGTCGGGCAGGACCACGCGGAAGTGCTTGACGGCCTCTTCGATCCAGCCATCGCTGGTGGGCGACAGCGGACGCGGGCTCTCGCCGCCGGGGCCGCCCTGCAAAAACAGGAGCAGCGGCAGATCGTCGTTGATGCGGTCGGGCGCGCAAACCACGCGGTAGAAGAGCTTGATGCTCTCGGGCGCGCCGGCGATGGGCGCCGGCATAGCGCCGCGGCGCATGGTGCTGCCGACGGCCAGGAGCATCGGCTCCAGGCCGCGCCAGTCGAGGGGGACGTCGATGCTGTGGTCCTCGACGTAAAGGCCGGGGACGTGGTACGAAGTGATGAGGGCCATGTGAGTCTTCCGTTCGTTGCGGTGTTTCGGGTTGACCAATTCTACCGCCGTGGGCGAGGCCATGCGCAAATCGGCTACCATGGTTGCAAACTTCTAGGAGAAAGGGCCGCCCATGTCGGTCGATATAGCCACGTATGTCCACGATCTTGCCGTTGCCGCCAAGGCAGCGTCGGCCTCGCTTGCCACGGCGAGCGATGAACAGCGCCAGGAGGCCGTGCGCGCCATGGCCGCAGCGCTGCGCAACGGTATCGACTCCATCGTTGCCGCCAACGAGCTCGATATGTCCGCCGCGCGCGATGCGGGTACCTCGGCCGGACTGCTCGATCGTCTGCTGCTGACGCCCGAGCGCGTCGAGGGCATGGCCGCCGGCCTGGAAAAGCTCGCCGAGCTGCCCGATCCTGTGGGCCGCGTGCTCGACCACCGCGTGCTCGCAAGCGGCGTGGACCTCACCCGCGTGAGCGTGCCGTTGGGCCTGGTCGCCATGGTCTACGAGGCACGCCCCAACGTGACGGCCGACGCCGCGGGCATCTGCATCCGCACCGGCAACGCCTGTATTCTGCGCGGCGGCTCGCTGGCCTATCACTCGTGTGCCATGATTGCCGAGCTACTGGCTGATGCCCTCGAGGCGCAGGGTTTCCCGCGTGAGGCCGTCTCGATGATTGAGTCTACCGACCGCGAGGCAACCGGCGAGCTCATGAAGCTTCGCGGCATCGTCGATGTGCTCATTCCGCGTGGCGGTGCAGGCCTGATCCAGCGCTGCGTGCGTGAATCGCTTGTGCCGGTGATCGAGACGGGCACGGGCAATTGCCATATCTACGTGCATGAATCCGCCGACTTTGATAAGGCACTCAACATTATCGTTAATGCCAAGACCCAGCGCGTAGGCGTGTGCAATGCCGCCGAGTCGCTGCTGGTCGACCGTGCTGTGGCCGATGCGTTTTTGCCTGCGGTCGTGGCCGTGCTGCATGATCACGGCGTGTTCATTCACGGCGACGAGGCAACCTGCGCCGCATGCGCCGATGCCGGGCTTGCCGAGGGTGATGACTACGTCGCCGCGACTGAGGAGGACTGGGGCCGCGAGTATCTGGCGCTCGAGATGAGCGTGAAGGTCGTGGCAAACGAGGACGAGGCCATCGCGCACATCAGCCGCTACGGCACGATGCACTCCGAGGCCATCGTTGCCGAGGACACGGATGCTTGCGAGCGCTTCCTGGACGCGGTCGATGCCTCGGCCGTGTACGCCAACGCCAGCACGCGCTTTACCGACGGCGGCGAGTTTGGCCTGGGCGCCGAGATCGGCATCTCGACCCAAAAGCTCCACGCCCGTGGCCCCTTTGCCGCCGAGGCCCTCACCACCTACAAATACAAGCTCCGCGGCACCGGCCAGGTCCGTCCCTAAACCTGTTGCAAACGAAAAACCACCACAAAGGCGCCTGTCCCCTTTGCGGTGGTTATAGGTGGCGTGGGCGGTTAGGCCTGGAAGGTGTCGCGGTCGGGGGCGAAGGACTGCATGGCCGCGATGGTGCGGTCAAAGAGCTCGGGGAGCTCCCAGCCCAGCATCTCGGCACCCTGCGTAATCACGTCACGCGAGCAGCCGGCGGCAAAGCGTTTGTCCTTGAACTTCTTCTTGAGCGACTTGGTCGTAAAGTCCATGACGCTCTTGCTCGGGCGCATGACGACGGCGGCTCCGATCAGGCCGGTGAGTTCGTCGCAGGCAAACAGGATCTTCTCCATCTGCAGCTCGGGCTTGGGCAGCGAGGTGTTGAAGTCCGACGTGTGCGTCTGGATGGCGCGAATGAGATCGGGAGAGGCGCCCTCGCCTTCAAGGATCTCGGCCGCATAGATGGTGTGGTTCATGGGGTCGTCCTCATGCTCCTCCCAATCTAGGTCGTGCAGCAGACCGACGATGCCCCAAAACCCCTCGTTCTCGGGGTCGAACTCGCGCGCAAAGTAGCGCATGGTGCCCTCGACCGTTTCGCCGTGGGTGATGTGGAACGGGTCCTTATTGTGCTCGTTGAGCAATTCGAACGCACGGTCGCGGGTGATTCCGGCGGAAAGTGGCTCTGCCATAAAAGACTCCTTGTGCTCGCAGGTATCGCTAAGAATGAATACTACTAGAACGACTAGAACGAAAAAACCACCACAAAGGTGTCTGTCCCCTTTGTGGTGGTTTTTGGCGCGGATGGGTTAGTTGAGGGCGGCTTGGGCTAGGCGGGCTTCGGCGGCCTCCTCGGTGACGCCCAATGCCACGGCGAACTCCTCGATGGAGCGGCGCTTGGCTTCCTTGAGTACACGCATATAGTAAGAGCTGGGCTTTTTATCGGCTTCCTCGGCCTGGCGAATGCGGTGCATCATGGTCTTTGCCACGCGGACCGTCTCGGGCGCGCCCAGCTTGAGCTGCTGCTTAAAGTGTGTCTCTTCAAGCGAGCTGTTGCGCTCGGTAAAGGTGTCGCACTCCAGCTCGTCATAGTGGCTCAGCAGGTGCTCGGCATCTTGCTGAGAGATGGCGGCATGCAGACGGTCGGCCTGCGCCACGGGGTACATAAGGATCGTCTGCGCATGCCCCTGCTTGGCCTCGAGCAACAACATGGGCTGCGGCGTGTCGTCCCTAAAACCGACGACGGTGCAGACTCCCTGACCCGGATGAATGACGTGTTGACCGATTGAGAACATGCTACCTCCAACTTATACGAATTTACGTATGTCTAGAATAACACGCTGACGTGCGCAAATCCTCGCTTTATGCAGGAAAAGCACACAACTCTGATAGGTAAGAGTATTCGATAACAGACGCAGCTCATTCACACCTTTATGCATTTTCAACGCGTGCATAATCTGCAGGCAGACCGGCATCTTTGAGTGACTCCATACAAGCTGTAGTCAATTTTGTGCATATGCAATTTCGATTGGCTTTACCCTGCGACAGTGCCCCTCGCTTGTGATAGAGTGCTACAAACTCTGGCTTTTGCCCTACGAGTGACCAAGAGCTCGGGGGCTTTAACACAAGGAGGATCTATGCCCGAGAAGATTGAAGAGCTGGTACGCGCTGCGCTTGCTGCGGCCCAGGAGGCCGGCGACCTTTCCGCATTTGAACTTGACGATTGCGCTATCGAGCGACCGGCTGACACTTCTCATGGCGAGTGGACCTCTACCATGGCCCTGAAGTCCGCCAAGCTGGCCCACTGCGCCCCGCGCAAGATCGCCGAGGCCATCGTTGCCCATATGCCCGAGGATCCCGCGATCGAGAAGGTTGAGATCGCAGGCCCCGGTTTCATCAACTTCTACCTCTCCGTTGCCGTCAAGAATGCCATCTTTGGCGAGGCTCGCGAGAAGGGCATGGACTTCGCTAAGTCCAACGTCGGTGGTGGCCTGAAGACCCAGGTCGAGTTCGTTTCCGCCAACCCCGTCGGCCCCATGCACATCGGCCACGGCCGCTGGGCCGCTCTGGGCGACTCCCTTTGCCGCGTCATGGACCACGCCGGTTACGACATCCAGCGTGAGTTCTACATCAATGACCACGGCTCTCAGATGAACACCTTCGGCAACTCCATCAGCACGCGCTATATGCAGCTTGCCGACATCATCGCCAAGCAGGGCGTTGGTATCGACGAGGCTCACAAGCTGCTGATCGCCGACCGCGACGCCTTTGTTGCCGACGAGAACGACGAGCACCCCGAGACCCATCCGTATCAGGACAACTTTGCCGAGACCTTGGGCAAGGACTCTTACGGCGGCGACTACATCATCGACGAGGCCGCCGAGTTCTGGCGCACCGACGGCGACAAGTGGGTCGACGCCGATCCGCAGGAGCGCATGGAGAGCTTCCGCGAGCGCGGCTATGTAAAGATGGTCGATAACATGCGCGACCTCTGCCACGCCGTCAACTGCGACTTCGACCGTTGGTACTCCGAGCGCTCGCTGTACGTGAAGGACACCGAGGGCGAGACCGCCGGCACCTCCGCCGTCGACCGCGCTTTTGAGAAGCTCGACAAGATGGGCTACCTCTACACCAAGGACGGCGCCCTGTGGTTCCGCTCCACCGATCTGGGCGACGACAAGGACCGCGTCCTGATCAAGTCCGACGGCGAGTACACCTACTTCGCCTCCGACGTCGCCTATCACTGGGATAAGTTCCAGCGCGTCGATCACGTCATCGACATCTGGGGCGCCGACCACCACGGTTACATCGAGCGCGTCCGCTGCGTCTGCGACGCTCTGGGTTACCCCGGCAAGTTCGAGGTTCTACTGGGCCAGCTCGTCAACCTGCTGCGTAACGGCAAGCCCGTCCGTATGTCCAAGCGCAAGGGCACCATGGTGACCCTGCAGGAGCTCGTCGACGAGGTCGGCTCCGATGCCGCTCGCTACACGCTCATCTCCAAGAGCTCCAACCAGATGGTCGACTTCGACATTGAGGCCGTTAAGAAGCGCGACAACTCCAACCCGGTCTATTACGTGCAGTACGCTCACGCTCGCGTCTGCTCCATCCTGCGCCGTGCCGCTGACGTAACGCCTGAGCAGGCCGACGAGATGGGCATGAAGGCCGTTGCCGCCAAGGCCATCGGTGAGAACGTCGATTACTCGCTGCTGACCGACCCGACCGAGCTCGCCCTTTCGCGCAAGCTCAATGAGCTTACCGACCTGATCGCCAGCTGCGCTCGCGATCGCGCCCCGTTCCGTCTGACGCACTTTGCCGAGGAGCTCGCCGGTGACTTCCACAGCTTCTACGCTGCCTGCCAGGTGCTGCCGAGCGAGGGCCGTCCCGTCGACCCCGAACTTTCGCGTGCCCGTCTGGCCGCTTGCGATGCCGTCCGCGTGACGCTCGCCCTGGTGCTCACCCTCGTTGGCGTTTCCGCGCCCGAGCAGATGTAACCTGCGGGTCATTTGACCGTGTAGGTTTGGTTTAACTGAGCCCTATAAGCCCGATCTCCCATGGAGGTCGGGCTTTTTTCGCAAATGCCGACGTATTGACGAATTTGGAACTGCTGGAAATACGAAACTATGCCGGTTTACTACGATGAATTGGGAATTTCCAACCACGCCGGCTTTTCGCAAAAAAGCGCAAGGCATCTACCTGCGGTTTTAGTTCAACATGTTTCGGAGTGGTCGCGGTTGATCGATTCGTCGTAGTAAACCGCCATAGTTTTGGCGGAGGCAGTCTGATTTGTGGGTGGTAGACCAAAGAGTGTCCCTTTTGACTAGTCGTTTAAGAACGCCCCCAATGACTAAGTTGCAGGTGGCGGCGGTTGTGTTACACTAACGCTGCGTAGTTGACGCAATCATCTCGATACAGATCAATGATGTCCGTCGTTTTGAACGGAACTAGACTGTTTAGCCGCCCTGAAGGTTTGTGCAGGGAGCATGTGATCACAGGGCTTGAAAAGAAAGTTGAGCAAACACTGTGTCTGATCAACAGCAAGAAAACGAAATAACGACGACGCAAGCCGCTCCCGCTGCACCGGTTGCGTCGGACCAGGTCGCGGCGCCCGCGCAAGCCTCGGCTCCCGAGACGCCTAAGGCTGCTTCGACGCCTGCGCCTGCAACTGGTGAGGAGGCTGCTCCGGCAAAGCCCAAGCTCGCGCGCCGCACGGCCAAGCCTGCCGCTGACGGCGAGGAGGTCACCAAGCCCAAGCGCCGTACCACGCGCACGACGCGCGCCAAGCGCACCGTTGCAGCTGACTCCTCGGCGCCAATTTCCGATGAGGTCGCGCAGGCACGTGCGTTGGCGCAGATTAGCGAGGCTCAGGTGGTGCGCGCCCGCCGTCGTGCTGCCGAGCGCGAGGCCGCGGCTCTGACCGAGCTTGCAGCTCCGTCTGTGCCCGAGACGCCTGCCGCCATCGAGACCCCTGCCGCCGACCTGCCGACCGAGAAGCCGGCACCGCGCACACGCCGCCGCACGGCTGCTAAGGCCGAGCAAGTTGCGGAACAGGTAGCCCCCGAGCTCACTGAGGCTTCGGTCCGTTCCGCGGCAGGGGAGGGCACATTGCCTGTTGAGCCCGCTGCGCCTGTCGAGGCCAACGAAGTTCCCGTTGTCGATCCGGCTTTGCGCCCGCACCGTCGCGGTCGCAAGCCCAAGGCCTTTGTCGAGGCAGAGAAGGCCGCAGCAGCAGCCGCCGCCGCTCGGGATGCTGCGGCGACCGCCGAGTCTGCAACCGCTGCCGATGCACCCGTCCAGGATGCTACGACTTCCGAGGCCGCTCCCGCCGATGCCGAGCCCGCCGACGTCCGTCCCGGTCGCAGCCGTCGTACTGCTGCTAAGCGCACGTCAAAGGCCAAGGCTGCCAAGAAGGGTGCGTCCGAGGATTCTGCCGAGACGACCGCCGATGCGTCGACTGATGTCGCCAAGGCCCAGGACGTCGAACAGCCTGCGTCCGAGAAGCCCAAGCGCGGTCGTAAGAAGTCCGTTAAGGCCAAGGCGTCCGAGCAGCAGGATGTCGAAGCGCAGGTTGATTCTGGCGCCGAGGCCAATGACGCCGCCGCGGCCAATGTTGGCACCGCCGCAACCGATGGTGCCGCCCCCGCTGAGGGCGAAGACGGCACTCGTCCCAACCGTCGCCAGCACAAGCGCAACGACGAGCGCAACGAGCGTAAGGACGACCGCAACAACGACCGTCGCAACCGCCAGCGCGATCGCAAACAGCGCAACAAGGAGCGTAATGCCGCTCCCACCGAGCCCACGCTTTCGCGCGAGGAACTCGCGGCCATGAAGGTCGCTGAGCTGCGCGAGAAGGCTAAGGAGTTCGAGATCGAGACGACCGGCAAGAAGAAGGCCGAGCTCGTCGAGGAAATCTACGTCACCGCTGCGAAGGCCGAGGGCTTCCGCGACATCAAGGGCATTCTGCAGATTCGCCCGGACAGCTCCGGCATCATCCACGCCCATGGCTACATGAAGTCCAACGACGACGCCTTCGTGCCCGCCTACCTCATCCGCTCCGCGCGCCTGCGCACGGGCGACGTCATCGAGGGCTCGCTGCGTCCTTCGCGCGGCGGCGACAAGCGCGCCGGCCTCGCCAAAATCACGACCGTCAACGGTCTGGACCCCGAGCAGATTCGCAACCGTCCCAAGTTCGGCGACCTCACCCCGGTCTATCCCAACGAGCCGCTGCGCATGGAGCACGGCAAGGACTCTATTACCGGCCGCGCCATCGACATCGTGTCACCGATCGGCAAGGGCCAGCGCGGCCTGATCGTGTCCCCGCCCAAGGCCGGCAAGACCACGATCCTCAAGAAGATCTGCCAGTCTATCTCGATTAACAACCCCGAGGTGCACCTCATCTGCCTGCTCGTCGACGAGCGCCCCGAAGAGGTCACCGATATGCAGCGTTCCATCAAGGGCGAGGTTGTGGCGTCGACCTTCGATATGCCTGCCGACAACCACACCCGCGTGGC
Source organism: Collinsella sp. AM23-17 (assembly GCF_003470945.1). NCBI lineage: Bacteria > Bacillati > Actinomycetota > Coriobacteriia > Coriobacteriales > Coriobacteriaceae > Collinsella > Collinsella sp. AM23-17. Next base: position 57,187 of record NZ_QRHU01000011.1, read on the forward strand.
AGAGCTCGTCATCGAGCGCGCCAAGCGCATCGTAGAGCTGGGTGGCGACGTCGTGGTGGTGCTCGACTCCATCACGCGCCTCGCCCGCGCCTACAACTTGGCGGCGCCCGCCTCGGGCCGCATCCTTTCGGGCGGCGTCGATTCGGCGGCCCTATATCCGCCCAAGCGCTTCCTGGGTGCAGCCCGCAATATCGAGAACGGTGGCTCGCTTACCATCCTGGCCTCTGCCCTCATCGACACCGGTTCCAAGATGGACGAAGTCATCTTTGAGGAGTTCAAGGGCACCGGCAACATGGAGCTTAAGCTCGACCGCGACCTGGCCGACCGCCGCATCTTCCCGGCTATCGACCCCGTTGCCTCCGGTACGCGTAACGAGGACCTGTTGGTCGACGAGCAGATGCGTCCGTTTGTCTTTGGTCTGCGTCGCATTCTTGCCGGCATGAACAACACCGAGCGCGCAGCCGCATCGTTTATCAAGGGTCTTAAGGGCACCAACACCAACCAGGAGTTCCTGGTGCGTTCGGCCAAAAAACACAGCGACTACGAGCAGACGTTCTAGGTTGTCATCCACGCGCAGCGATAGTCATCAATGCGATAAAGGGTCGGGGCTTTGAGCCTCGGCCCTTTTCTATAGCGCCGCTCCGCGCTTATTTTTGACCGTAAGACCGACGAGCAGCAGGTTTCCCGTTTCAATCCGACATCGTCACTTGCAATCGACAGGACGGTTTCGCATAATAACTTTTAAGCTTCGCGACGGAAAACGCAGATGAAACGAACCATATACCGTTGCTTTGGGGCATAGCCCCGCTTCATCTTCTCTCGCGCAGCCAACTGAATGATGCGATTTGGGTGCTGGAAGATGGGGAGAGCTCATGGCTTCTTCTGATGCAACACAACGAGCAGTCCTTGCCGGACTTTCGTGCGGGATCGGCCTTGCCGCTCCCGTGGTTATGTATGCCGCGACGCTGCCGTTTTCGTCGGTGAACGAGACGGTCGTGGCGGGTGCAGTTCCCTTCGCCGTGGGCGCGGTGGCGGGCGTGGGTATCTATGCCGCCTCGCTGGGTATCTCCGAGTATCGTGCGCAGCGTGAAGAGCGTCTGTTCCAGCCCGATGCCATGGGCGGTGCCGCCAATCTCAATCAGCATCAAAGCGAGTTCAAGACCGCCTCGATTCCAGCTCAGCAGCAGGATGCGATTCCGTACGCTGCGGCTTCTGCTTCTCAGGCTCAGTCGGAGCAGTCTACCTCGGCATTCCTTTCCGGCCTGACTGGTGCGTTCCAGCGCCGTCATGCCGATGATGGTGTCCCTACCATCGCTCGAGCCGCAGATGCTATGGACGAGGCCGAGGCTTGGTCCATGATCGACAGCATGCTCGACGACGATTCGCCGGTGAGCTGCGACCCTGCACGCTCGCGCGACGTCTATCAAGTCGCCATCGACGAGCTCACCAACGGCGGGCAGACCGGCTCCTTCAATCGCGATGATATCGCCGCCGCGGCACGCGCCGTGTCGGGCTCCCAGGCCGCCCCTGCGGGCAGCACGGCGGCTTTCGTGGCACTCGTTGCCAATGCGGCGGTCAATAACGCCTACAGCGCTACCTCGGCGGTCGCGAACGCTTCTGCCGATAATTCGTACGTTGATGAAGCCATGACCGCGGACGAGGAGGCTGTTGCCGCCCGCCGTGCCGCCGAAAGCTCGCTTTGGGGCGCTCCTGCCCAGCAGCAGGCGGCTGAGGCTGCGCCGTACAATGCAAACCTCGCCAGCATGCCTATCATCTCCGGTGCCGCGGGCATCGATCTCGATGACCTCGATGAGCCTGCAGCCATCACCGCATCGATTGATGCCCAAGATCGCATCGACACCGGCGACCTTCCGGACGCCTCGCTCGAGGTTGATGTCCCCATGGCCGATTACTCGGGCCACGAGGGTATGTGGGCCGCCGCCACCGCGATTCTGGATGAGATTGACGAGCCTGCTCCTGTTTCAGCCCCCGCTCCCGTCGCTGCCCCTCAGCCTGCTGCCCCCGCCTATGTCGGCCGTCACAGCGCTGTGTTCCCCGAGGATACTGCCCGTATCTCGCGTGAGAGCATCGAGCGGGCCGAGGCTATTGCCGCCGGCATTATGGAAAATCGTCGTCACGAGCGCGTCAATCAGATCCTCGAGGAAGAGATCGAGCGTCTTCAGTCCTCTACCGCCAAGCGTACGGGCCGTGCTTATCTGAGCGTTATCGAGGGCGGTACCGCCAGCTTCGCGCCGCTCCGTGCGGAGGCATAACTTCTGCATGGTTAAGATCAATCGAAAATGGGCGGTCGTAACCTGCCTGATGGCGCTCTTGATCTGGGGCAATTCGCTGGTTCCCGGCTCGGGGTCGGGCTCACTGAGCCTAACGGTCATGGAAGCTATCCGCGGTTTCCTGCACGGCGTGGGACTTCCATATGAATGGGTGACCAACTTTGTTGTTCGTAAGTGCGCGCATTTTACCGAGTATTTGGTGCTCGGCATCCTGGCAACGCACGCCTTTGATTTTGAGGGCCGACGCACCTTTGACGTGCTGCTGCCCACGGCAGTGTTCCTGCTGCTGATTCCCTCGATCGACGAGACGATTCAGCTCTTTGTGCCGGGACGCGCCGGCATGATCACCGATGTGATGATCGACTGCTGTGGAGCGGCAACGGGCGTTGTGCTCCGATATCTCTTACGGTCGCTGATGTGCGCCAAAAAGGCCGCCTAAGGACGCATTGTTTGGTCCTAGGCGGCCTTTTTTATTGGAGGGCTTATATGAGGTGTGGCGGCGTCGTTCCATAGGTCGGATTTGCCGGGTGCGCCACGCCCTGTAGGTGCGTCTGTTACTGAAGCGCCTGTGCGCCTAGGGCCAGGCAGCCCATGATGCCCTGCTTGCCCTCGAGGCTGTTGTTGACGATGTAGGTATCGATGTCGTTGACCTCGGGCGTGACGATATAGCCGTTGAGCATCTCGGCGCACTTCTTGCGCGCGAGCGGCACGATGGGGGTGTGGTCGGCCACGCCGCCGCCGATGACGATCTTCTGCGGCGCATAGCACAGGATGAAGGTCATGAGCGCCTGCGCCAGATAGCCGGCGAGCAGATCCATGGCCTCCGGGTCATCGGCCATGTCTCCGGCGCTCTTGCCATCCCAGCGCCTTTTAACGCCGGGGCCGGCGATGAGGCCCTCGAGGCAGTTGTCGTGGAAGGGGCAGGCGCTGTGCGCGCCAATGGTGTCGCGCGGGTCGCGCGTGACCAGGATGTGACCGGCCTCGGGATGCATCATGCCGTGCACGAGCTTACCGCCCGAGAGCACGCCAGCGCCCACGCCGGTACCGATGGTCAGATACACCACGTCAGTGAGGCCCTGGGCGCAACCAAAGGTGACCTCGCCCAGGCAGGCGACGTTGACGTCGGTGTCGTAGCCGCAGGGAATATTGAGCTCGTTTTGGATGGTGCCCAGCAGGTCAAAGTAGCGCCATGCCGTTTTGGGCGTCTCCAGGATCTTGCCGTATTGGGACGAGGCAGGGTTGACTGCGGTGGGGCCAAAGGCGCCGATGCCCAGCGCGGCGATGTCCTTGTCGGCAAACCATGCGTTGACGGCCTCAACGGTCTCCTGCGGGGTCGTGGTCGCAATCTGCTCGCGTTCCAGGACCGTGCCGTCTGCATAGCCCGTGGCGCAGACCATCTTGGTGCCGCCGGCCTCGAGCGCTCCGATAAGCTGCTGCTCTGCCATAGTATTCCTCTCTGGACGAGTTGCTCCGTGACTAAAGTATAGCGCTCTAAAAAATAAATGAGGTCGCTATAAAAAGAAACCTCATGGCCCAACGGGTTCACGAGGTTTCTTTAGTGCCTTTAGTTACTGACCGTCCTTACCCGCGCGGGTTGATTTTATCACGTAGCGACTTGAGGTTCTCAAGCGCCGCGTTAAGCGTCTCGTCTCGCTTGGCAAAGTGGAAACGAATCAGATGGTTGACGGGCTCGCGGAAGAAGCTCGAGCCGGGCACGGCGCCCACGCCCACCTTTGAGGCCAGGTCCTCGCAGAAGTCGAGGTCGCTGTCATAGCAAAACTCAGAGATGTCCATCATCACGTAGTAGGCGCCCTGCGGCACGTTGTGCGTGAGGCCGATGCTGTCGAGTCCCTGACAGAATAGGTCGCGCTTGGCGGTGTAGAGGTCGAGGACCTCCTGGTAATAACTGTCGTCGAAGTTGAGGGCGGTGACGACGGCCTCTTGCAGGGGAGCGGCGGCGCCTACGGTGAGAAAGTCGTGGACCTTTTTGATGCGCTCGGTGATTTCGGCGGGAGCGATGGTGTAGCCTAGGCGCCAGCCGGTGATGGAGTAGGTCTTGGACAGCGAGCTGCAGCTGATGGTGCGCTCAAACATGCCGGGCAGCGTGGCCATGTACACGTGCTCGTGGGGAGCGTAGACGATGTGCTCGTACACCTCGTCGGTGATGCAGTAGGCGTCGTACTTCTTGCACAGGTCGGCAATAAAAGTGAGCTCCTCGCGCGTAAAGACCTTGCCACAGGGGTTGGACGGGTTGCATAGGACGATCGCCTTGGGATCGTTGTCGCGGAAGGCCGCCTCGAGGACCTCACGGTCGAAGTCAAAGGTGGGCGGGTTGAGCGGCACATAGATGGGCTCGGCGCCCGAGAGAATGGTGTCAGCGCCGTAGTTCTCGTAGAACGGCGAGAAAATGACGACCTTGTCGCCGGGGTTCGTGACCGTCATCATGGCGGCCATCATGGCCTCGGTGGAGCCGCAGGTGACTACAATATTCTCGTTGGGGTTGATCGGCATGCCCATAAAGTGCTCCTGCTTGGCGGCAAGCGCCTCGCGCATGGCCTGAGAGCCCCAGGTGATGGAGTACTGGTGGTAGAGCGGCTTGGGATCGGTGGCGATGGTGCTGAGGCTATCGAGCAGCTGCGCCGGGGGATCAAAGTCGGGGAAGCCCTGTGACAGGTTGACGGCGCCATACTTGTTGGAGATGCGCGTCATGCGACGGATGACGGAATCGGTAAACGTTGCCGTGCGGTTGGAGAGTTCTTTCATGCCGGTCCTTTCGAGCATTTGCAGTGGGGCAAGTTTACTCCTATGAAACCGGTGGGAAATGCTCGAAATGGTCTCGAAAAACTCTTTTCAAAATTCTTGAAAATTGGGGCTTGCATCGCGTGGCGTTCCTTGCAATAATAGTCGAGCGCGAAGCGCACAGGACACGGTGGGTGTAGCTCAGTTGGCTAGAGCGACGGGTTGTGGTCCCGTAGGTCGAGGGTTCGAGTCCCTTTACCCACCCCAGTTCTTGCTTCGTGTTGATATCGGGTCGTTAGCTCAGTTGGTAGAGCAGGGGACTCTTAATCCCAAGGTCCAGGGTTCGACCCCCTGACGGCCCACCACAAGTATGTTAAAGCGACTGGCTTAGGCTGGTCGCTTTTTTGTTGACCTCGCATGGGGTCGAACCCGTCGGGGCGCGAAGCTGAGGAAATGCGTAAGCATTTACCAGCGCAGCGCGCAAGGCGCAAAGCGCCGAAGCGGCCGCCTGCAAAGCAGGCTGACCCCCTGACGGCCCACCAAAGCATGTTAAGACGGTCAGCGATAGTTGACCGTCTTTTTTGTTGACCTTTCATGGGGTCGAACCCGAAAGGGCACGGCCGCTTTCACAGATCGAGTCTACCCTGGGGATCGGTAAAACCGTCAGTACCTTCCTTGAGTTTCTTCTCGTCTGCCTTCACGCGACGCTCGAGCTTTTTTGTATCTTCGGCAGGCGGTAGGTTCTCAGGTACAATTCCGCGGTCGATGAGGCTGCCACGCACGCTTGTGTTGTTCTCGACGTGTTCTTGCTTGATCTGGTCCAGACCGTACAGGTCGTGTTCCTCGGCGTTGAAGGCCGTCATCGAGTTCGTAAGGTCCTTTGCTTTGATGAGAACATCGGCTAGCCCGTCCGCCAATGCCGAGCTCTTGGATACGCCGAGCTGTTGCTTCATTTCCGCCGTGCTTCTGCCGCCGAATAACGCTTCATCGCCCTTCGACTTGATGATTGCGAATCCTTTGGAGTCCACGCCGCGTTTGAACGCAATACCCGAGAGCTGTTTCTCTGAATCAGATAGCGAGTGGCGCGCCTGCAAGCGCTGAATCTCTGCGAAGCGCTGCTCTATGAGCTCTTGGCGGCGCGTCTGCACGGCGAAGTACGCCTGGGCGAGCGCGATTTCTTGCTTGTTTGAATCTCCGTTCTGGGCGATTAAATAGCATGCATAGCGCGTAAGCTTGTAGTCTTTAACCGCGCGAGCGGCGACACCGGCAGTTACCATTTTCGTGGTGTCACGAAAATGGGAATCAACTGGAGTTTTATTTGTTTCGCACGAGACTTTTGCCCTCTTAACAACTTCGGCGAAGTTCTCCCATCGAGTGTATCCCATGGGTTCCATTAAATCGCGTGCAAGCCAATACTCAACGCCGTCTTCCACATTGGCGTAGCTATCAAGTTCGACACGCCACTTCTCGATATCTCTACTGTCCATATCTCCTCCTCGCTGATCTATTGTCTATGCGCGCTTTGCCCGCTCTGTACTCAAAATAAGGATACGCTGCCGTGCGGACACGAATGGGCCCCGTGCCACTTCGAGGTCACGGGGCCCATAGATATCGATTAGCTGTGCTCTGCTCTAGATAGGTGTCCAGTTTAATTCGATCGATAGTGCGAACCCAGGCTTTCGGTCCGCTTGCGCATGGCTTTGACCATCTCCGTTGCCAGCTGATTCTGCGATTGCAGGCGGGCGAGGGTTGCGATCTCGCTGTCATTGGCATGCGGCTTGCTCAGCGCCGTTGCCTCGTCTTTCAGGCTTTCAAGCTGTTGCAGGGCCTTGGATAGACCTGCTTCGGTCCTGTTGATCATGCAATAGGTGCTCATCGTGTGCTTAAGGCTGTGTGTCAGGCGTTCGGCATCTGTTGTGGCAATGCCATACTGAGGGAGGGCGATATCCATCGGAGCGGCCGCCTCGGGAGCGTCCAGCGCTGCTCGAGCTGCCGATGCGCCCGCGATGCGCCCGAATACGATGCCGTTGGCACTCGACAAGCCGCCGATGCGGTCGGCGCCGTGCATGCCGCCTGTTGCCTCACCGCAGGCGTAGAGGCCCTCAACGCCCGTGTACGCGGTCTTGTCGATTTTGATACCGCCGTTGGCGGCGTGGGCATACATCGCCACGCGCATCTCGTCGGTCGGCGCGATGCCGTGCTCGTCTTGTAGCCAAGTGGCAAAGGTCTGCACAAACTCGGGGACGTCCTCGCGGGGGAAGTCGTAGTGGAGCGCCAGGCCTTCGGCTCCCGCTTCGTCGATGGCTAGGTCGATAGCGCGAGAATCCAGACGCGAAGTGAAGGGACCATATCCGGAGCGTTGCTCGAGCAGATCGTCGAGCTTATCGTCGGCGTTATCGACCGGCTGGTCGAACTTGACGTAGCGCCAGGTCTTCTCGTTAAAAACAAGGTTTCGCTTGGGCTCTATAAAGCCGGGCATCATCTGCATAAACTCTATATTAGTAAGGGACGCACCGTGCGCCAGCGCGATAGCCTGTGATGAGCTGAGCACGTCGGCGGAAGTGAGGCTGCGCTCGAACAGGCCACCCGTGCCGCCCGCAGCGATGATAGTGGCCTTAACTGCCATAGGCACGAGACGCTCGTTTGTCCGGTCGTAGAGCGTGGCGCCGACAATCTTTCCGTCCGTATCTTCAACAAGGTCGATAAGCTCATGGCGGGGGAGCAGGCGAATGCCGAGCGACTCGATCCGGGTCGTCAGAGCGTCCTCAAGGGGCTTGCGGGTGAGGCCGCGCCACATGCGCGTCTTGTGGTCAAAGCAGGGGATAAACTGCTTTTGCTGAGCGCTTTCGGCGCTTTGCGGACGCTGAAGCTCAACGCCCAAGTCTTGCTCGAGCCATTCAATTGCCTGGGGAATGCCGTGGGCGAACGTCTGGACGAGTTCGGGGTCGGCAACGCCGCCGCCGACGGCCTGGATGGTGTCGATAAGGTTCTGTTCGTCGCCTTCGTCGACGGGACCAATAAGGCCGAGGCCCCAGGTGCCCGGGAAGAAGCTCGATCCACTCATAGTCTTTCCGGCGCTTGCCACAGTGACGGTTGCACCCGTGCGTGCCGCTTCGATGGCGGCGCAAAGGCCCGCAATGCCAGATCCAATTACCAGTACGTCAGTCGATTCCATCGGATTCCTTTCTCGTCCGGCGCATTGTCGCACGGGTGATCGGCAATGGGGCCGCAAAGACTCGGCAAATCGGTAAAGGGCACATATGACAGGTGGGTGTCGTGGACGCTCTGACATTCCATCTCATCACATCTCGTATTTCGCCCCAACTGATATATCGGCATTAGCTACCCTGCGACAGCGCAAACAAAAAGAGCCGCCACCTTAAAAGGTAGCGGCTCTAAAGCTCAACTATATGAGCATCGCGCGGGCGCGATTAGGCCTTGAGGGCCTCCTCGACGGCGACAGCGCAAGCGACAGTGGCACCGACCATGGGGTTGTTGCCCATGCCAATGAGACCCATCATGTCGACGTGCGCAGGCACGGAGGAAGAACCGGCGAACTGGGCGTCGGAGTGCATACGGCCCATGGTGTCGGTCATGCCGTAAGAGGCAGGGCCGGCGCCCATGTTGTCCGGGTGCAGGGTACGGCCAGTGCCGCCACCAGAAGCGACGGAGAAGTACTTCTTGCCAGCCTCGAGGCGCTCCTTCTTGTAGGTGCCAGCGACGGGGTGCTGGAAGCGCGTGGGGTTGGTGGAGTTACCGGTGATCGAGATGTCGACGTTCTCGTGCCACATGATGGCAACGCCCTCGCGGACGTCATCGGAACCGTAGCAGTTAACGGCAGCGCGGGGACCATCGGAGTAGGGGATGGTCTCGACGACCTTGAGCTCGCCCGTGTAGTAGTCGAACTGGGTCTTCACGTAGGTGAAGCCGTTGATGCGGGCGATGATCTGAGCGGCGTCCTTGCCCAGACCGTTGAGGATAACGCGCAGCGGCTTCTTGCGAGCCTTGTTGGCGTTCAGAGCCAGGCCGATAGCGCCCTCAGCGGCAGCGAAGGACTCGTGGCCAGCCAGGAAGGCGAAGCACTCGGTGTCGTCGGAGAGCAGCATAGCGCCCAGGTTGCCGTGGCCCAGACCGACCTTGCGGTCCTCGGCAACGGAGCCGGGAACGGTGAAGGCCTGGATGCCCTCGCCGATGATGGCGGCAGCCTCAGAAGCGGTCTTGGCGCCACGCTTGACAGCGAGAGCGCAACCGAGGGTGTAGGCCCACTCGGCGTTCTGGAAGGCGATGGACTGGGTGTTGTTGACGATCTCACGCGGGTTGAAGCCCTTGTCGGTGCAGATCTGCAGAGCTTCCTCGAGGGAGGCGATGCCGTTGTCGGCGAGGCACTTGTTGATCTTGTCAGCGCGGCGCTCGTAACCTTCGAACGTAACAGTCATAGTTATTTCCCTCCCTTTCTACTCGTGAACCGGGAACACGCTGGCGACGGAGTGAGTCTCCTCGTCGGTGCGCGGGTCGATGTACTTGGCAGCGTTCTCCCACTGACCATAGTGGCCCATAGCGCCAGCGATGGCCTCCTCGGGGGTCTTGCCGGCCTTGACGGCGTCGGTGAACTTGCCGAGGTTCAGGAACTCGAATGCGATGATCTCGTTCTTGTCGTTGAGAGCCATGCGGGTGACGTAGCCCTGAGCGAGCTCGAGGTAACGAGCGCCCTTGGCCTTGGTGCCGAACATGGTGCCGACCTGAGAGCGAAGGCCCTTGCCGAGGTCGTCGAGGGAGGCGCCCACGGGCAGGCCGCCCTCGGAGAACGCGGTCTGGCTGCGGCCGTAAACGATCTGCAGGAAGATCTCGCGCATAGCAACGTTGATGGCGTCGCAGACGAGGTCGGTGTTGAGGGCCTCGAGGATGGTCTTACCGGGAAGGATCTCGGAAGCCATGGCGGCAGAGTGGGTCATGCCCGAGCAGCCGATGGTCTCAACGAGGGCCTCCTCGATGATGCCGTCCTTGACGTTCAGCGTGAGCTTGCAGGCGCCCTGCTGAGGTGCGCACCAACCCACACCGTGCGTAAGACCGGAGATGTCGGAAATCTCCTTAGCCTGGACCCACTTGCCCTCCTCGGGGATGGGTGCGGGGCCGTGGTATGCACCCTTGGCAACGGGGCACATGTTCTCCACTTCCTGTGAGTACTGCATGCCTCTCCTCTCTATCGTGTTGGCGTCCCGTCTGGGGGTCGTGGCTGGCGATTGCCGGGCGACCCTTCGAAAGGGACATGACATGCAGCCCCTATAATACCGCGAAATGCACGGAATATTCGGCGAACGGCTCAGTTTTCGTAGCGAGAAGTCCGGAAGTTTTAATTGAAACGGTTTAACTCTATATTCTGTGGTCGTGAACTTTTGTAGAGGGGGTTCGTCTTGGGCAAGCTTTTGGTCAGCTCTTGTAAGCGTTGCAGGGGCTGACCTGTTGCAACGGTGCCGTTCGCCGCCTGTTTATTGCCTTTGGCCGCGCGAATGTATTGTTTTGCGTGAATGTTTTGGTGGCACGCTTCAATCGTGTTGTATTGGATGGCAAGCAGATCCAGGCGAAGGGAGCGCCATGCAGCGCGTTTGGAGAACGGTTACCGGCTTTTACCATGTTTGTGCCCGCGGTACGGGCAAGCAGCTCATCTTTGAGGGCGATGAAGACCGGTGGGAGTTTTTGGAGCTGATGCGCGAGTGCTGCCGCGAGGCGGGCGTGACGGTTATCGCCTGGTGCCTTATGGGCAATCACGTGGATCTGGTACTCTCGGATTATGAGGACACGATGAGCGCGGCGATGCAACGACTGCTTTTGACGTACGCTCGTCGGTTCAATAAACGCACGGGGCGCACGGGCCATCTGTTCCAGAACCGTTTTGACCGGCGCTCGCTCGATACCGACCGTTATCTAATGGCCGCCATTCGCTATGTTCATGCTAATCCGCAGGAGGCGGGTATCGCCCTGATCGAGCGCTATCCGTGGAGCAGCTTTGCCGAGTATCTGCGAGCGTATGACAACGATATGACGAGGGGATTTTCGGACCCTTCTTGTGTGCTCGAGCTCTTTGAGTCTGTCAGGGGGTTTCTGGATTATTCTCTGTCAATGCCCGATGGTTCCGATCCGGTGATTCATGATATGGATGAGACAGAGTGGGAGCGGCGTGCGTTTGCCGACAAGATGGCGAAGCGCCTGGGTGTGCCGCTCAACAAACTCAAGACCGTAGCACCCTCGCGGCGAGACGGAATCATTTTCGCCCTGCACGATGGCGGCTACACGGTGCGCGAGATCGAACGGTATACGGGAATCAGCAAGAGTACCGTCTCTCGTATCGTGCGCGCTTATGCGCGGGTGAATGCTCAGGCTGAGGGCTCGGAATAGAAAATGGCCGAACCACTCTTGTCAAGCGATTCGGCCAACAAAATTCTTAAGATTTGGGACAAATACTACTGATTATTTTGTCCCGTGAGCATGCCGTCGAGGGTGCGCCAGGCGAGCTCGGCGCACTTGACGCGGGCGGGCATGTGCGAGATGTCCTGGAGCTGGGCGGCTTCGTCCAGGTCTTCCAGGTCCTCCTCGGAGAGCTTCTCGCCGCGGATCATGGCGAGGAAGAGCTCTGCCAGGTGGCGAGCTTCCTCGACGGTCTCGCCGGTGATGAGGTCGGCCATGATGTCGGCACTGGCCTGGCTGATGGCGCAGCCGTGACCGGTAAAGGAGGCCTCCTCGATCACGTTGTTCTCGACACGCAGCTGCAAGGTGAGCTCGTCTCCGCAGCTAGGGTTGATGCCGTCGTGCTCGTGCGTGGGAGCATCCATCTCGTACTTATAGTCGGGGTGCGAGTTGTGCTCCATAAATGTGGTGGAGGTGTACAGATTACCCATTGAACGTGCTCCAAACGTGATGCAGGCCGGCGATGAACTTGTCGATGTCGGCCTTGTCGTTGTAGAAGGCTACGCTGGCGCGGCAGCAGGCAAGGTTCTCGACGCCCAGCCAGGTGAGCAGCGGCTGCGCGCAGTGGTGACCGGCGCGGATGCAGACGCCGTCCATGTCCATGATGCTCGCGACATCGTGCGGGTGGATGCCCTTGACATTAAAGCTCACGACGCCGTGGTGGTTATCCCAATAGATTGAGCCGATGATCTGGACAAAGTCGAGCTGCATGAGCTCGCCCATCAGGTAGTGGACGAGTGCCTGCTCGCGTGCCTGGATGTTTTCGTAGCCCACCGTGTTGACGAGGTAGTCGAGGGCGGCGCCTGTGGCGAAGATGCCGGCGGCGTCCTGCGTGCCGGCCTCGAACTTCTCGGGGACGGGAGCCCAGACGGCGTCCTGCTCAGTAACCGAGTCGATCATCTCACCGCCGGTAAGCATGGGCGGCATGGCGTTGAGCAGATCCATCTTGCCCCACAGCACGCCGATGCCCATGGGGCCCATGGCCTTGTGCGCGCTAAAGGCAAAGAAGTCGGCGCCCAGATCGGCCACATTGACTGGCATGTGCGGCAGCGACTGTGCGCCGTCGACGACCAGATAGCCGCCGTACTTGTGCACGAGCTTGCCGAGGTTCTTGACCGGATTCTCGACGCCCAGGACGTTAGAGACCTGACCCACGGCCAGGATCTTGGTCTTGGGGCCCACCTTGGCCAGAACCTCCTCGGTCGTGAGCTGGCCGGTCTTGGTGGGGTAGAGGTAGACGAGCTTGGCACCGGTCTCGCGGCAGACCTGCTGCCACGGAATCAGGTTGGAGTGGTGCTCCATGATGGTGATGACGACCTCGTCGCCCGGTTCGAGCACTGTGGGCGCAAAGCTCTTGGCGACCAGGTTGAGCGACTCGCTCGTGTTGCGGGTGAAGACGATCTCGTTGGCGTTGGGGGCGCCGATGAGATCGGCGATCTGTTGGCGGACCTTCGCGATGGCGTCGGTGGCCTCGACGGACAGCGAGTACAGGCCGCGCAGAGGGTTGGCGTTCATGCGCTGGTAGAAGTCGCGTTCGGCGTCGAGCACACAGGCAGGGCGCTGCGCGGTGGCGGCGCTATCGAGGAAGGCGATCTCGGGGTGCTGCTGGAACAGCGGGAACTGGCCCTTGTAGGGGTTGGTCTCGATATCTACGGTGGGCCAGCCGCGCGAAGCCTCGTCGCTGGCGTCGAGCTCCATGGGCTCGGGGGCGGTGCAGGTGTCGCATTTAACGTGCTCGGTGTCGATCATGCGAGCTCCTCTTCAAAGTTGTCGATCAGGTTGTTGCCCAGGCGGACGACGGCGGCGCGGGTGCGCTCGTCGGTGGCGGAAAGCGCGGCGTCCTCCAGCTTGGCGCGGATGAACAGGTCCTCGGCGGCGTTTTGGTCAAGGCCGCGGCAGGCGAGGTAGAACAGCTGCTCGTCGCGGACGTGACCGATGGTGGCGCCGTGGTTGCCGGCGACGTCGTCCTCGTCGCAGAGGATGACGGGAACGGTCTTGTTGTCGACGCCCTTGTTGGCCAAAAGCACCGTCTCGCGCTCGGTGCCGGTTGCACCCTTGCAGCCGTGCACGAGGTCGATGGTGCCGCGGTAGACCTTCTTGGACGTGCCGGTCAGCACGCCGTTGGCGTCGATTTCGCACTCGGTCTTGCGACCGCGGTGGCGCAGCTCGTAGTTAAAGTCGCGTACCTGCTCGCGGGCGCCCAGGTAGTCAGTATCGATGGTGACCTTGGCGGTATCGCCCAGCAGGTCGCCGGCAAGGCCGGTGGCGCTGGCGCCGGCACCCAGGACGGTGTGTTGCACGTTGACGCGCGCGCCCTCGTCTAGGAACAGGCCGGTGTCGTCGAGTGCGATCCAGCTGTCGTCGAGTGTCTGCGTGCAGGTCACGTTGACGGTGGCGTACTCGTGGGCGCACACACGCAGCACGGAGCCCACGACGCCCTCGCCGGCAACGGGGGAGTCCAGGGCTAGGGCGAGGTCGAGCGTTGCCTGCGGGCGGGCGACGACGTCGATGGCGGCAATCGCAGCCGCTGCGTCGATGCCACTCACGCGCACGGTAACGGCGGCGTGCTGGTAGGCGGGAACATCGATGACGATGCGCTTGGTGGCGTGCTCGGTCAGATACGCATAGGCAGCCTCGCCCATGCCGGTCTCGAAGGCCTCGGCAGGGGAGAGCTCCTCCTCGAGCTTGATGGCGCCGGCCTGGTAGACAGAGGTGGCGGGCACGTCGAGCTCGGTCTCGGGCGTGATGCGGGCGCGGTCGGCGGCATCACCGGGGGCAGCGGTACGGCGCTCGGGGAAGCGCTCGGCCATGGCTTCCATGGCGTCGTCGAAGGCGTCGGCCGAGCCGGCAAGCTGCTCGTCCAAGCCCTCGACCTCAACGGCCTCGGCGGGAGCGGCGGCAAGTTCGTTCGAAAGCTCGAGCTTGGTCTGGTTCATCTTGAGCCAGCCCCAGGTTGCTGCGGGCATCGCGTTGACCTGCTCGAGCGTGGTGGCAGCGGTGTTGGTTTCCTGTTTCATTATCCGATCGCTCCTTCCATCTCGAGCTTGATTAGGTTGTTCATCTCGACGGCGTACTCCAGCGGCAGCTCCTTGGAGACCGGGTTGGCAAAGCCGTTGACGATCATGGTGCGGGCCTCTTCCTCCGAGATGCCGCGGCTCATCAGGTAGAACACCTTGTCGTCGCCGATGCGGCCGATGGTGGCCTCGTGGCCGATGTCGACGTTCTTGGCGCGGATGTCCATGGCGGGGATGGTGTCGGAGCGGCTCTGGTCGTCGAGCATGAGCGACTGGCAGCTCACGGTTGCCTTGGAACCCTCGGCCTTGGGCGTGGCCACGATGGAGCTGCGGAAGGTCTGAATGCCGCCGCTCTTGGAGATGCCCTTGGTCTCGACGGTTGCCGAGGTCTCGGGGGCGTTGAGCACGACCTTACAGCCGGTATCGAGGTTCTGCCCGGCGCCGGCAAAGGTGATGCCGGTAAAGCTCGACCGGGCGCGGCGGCCGTTGAGCACACTCATGGGGTAGAGGTAGCCCACGTGGCTGCCGAAGGAGCCACTGATCCACTCTATGTCGCCATCCTCGTCCACGCGCGCACGCTTGGTGTTGAGGTTGTACATGTTTTTGGACCAGTTCTCGATGGTCGAGTAGCGCAGGTGCGCACGCTTGCCCACAAAGAGCTCGACGGCGCCGGCGTGGAGGTTGGCAACGTTGTACTTGGGCGCGGAGCAACCCTCGATGAAGTGCAGGTCGGCGTCGTCCTCGACGATGATGAGCGTGTGCTCAAACTGGCCGGCGCCCTTGGCGTTAAGGCGGAAGTAGCTCTGCAGCGGGAAGTCCAACTTGGTGCCCTTGGGCACGTAGACAAACGAGCCGCCCGACCATACGGCGCCGTGCAGGGCCGCAAACTTGTGGTCGGTGGGCGGGATGAGCGTCATAAACTTCTCGTGGATGAGCGGCTCCCACTGCGGGTCGTGCAGGGCCTCCTCGATGCCGGAATAGACGATACCCATCTTGGACGCGGTGTCCTGCATGTTGTGGTAGACCAGCTCGGAGTCGTACTGCGCGCCGACGCCCGCCAGGTAGCTGCGCTCGGCCTCGGGGATGCCCAGGCGCTCAAAGGTGTTCTTGATGTCGTCGGGCACCGACTCCCAGTCGTGCTTTTGGTCGGTGTTGGGCTTGACGTAGGTGACGATGTTGTCCATGTCCAGGCCCTCGATGGAGGGGCCCCACGTCGGGTCGGGAAAACGATTGAAGATCTCGAGGGACTTTAAGCGCAGATCGAACATCCACTGTGGCTCGTCCTTCTTGGCGCTGATCTCGCGCACGATGTCGGGCGTGATGCCGGCGTCGAGGCGCTCGAATCCCTCCTCGCCGTAGGTGAAGTCGTAGAGGCTGCGGTCGATGTCCGCGACCTCGGTGCGGTTCTTGGTCATTGCGTCGCCCCTTTACGCCTGCTGCTCGGCAGCGGCGGCCTCGGCCTGGGCGCGCTGCTCGGCGGCCTCGCGCTCGAAGGTCTCAAAGCCGTTCTTGTCGATCCAGGGGATCAGCGAGGCATCGTCCTCGCGCACGATGTGGCCCTTGACCATAACGTGGACGCGGTCGACATCCAGGTGCTCCAGGATGCGCGTGTTGTGCGTGATGATGAGCATGGAGCCGTCGCAGCTCTTGCGGTAGGCGTCCATACCGTGGCTGACGGTGGACAGGGCGTCGACGTCCAGGCCGGAGTCGGTCTCGTCCAAGATGGCGAGCTTGGGCTGCAGCAGCAGAAGCTGGAGCATCTCGACCTTCTTTTTCTCGCCGCCCGAGAAGCCCACGCCCAGCTCACGGTTGAGGTAGGCGGTATCCATGTTAAGCTCGGCCGCGAGCTCCTTGACGCGACGACGGAATTCCTTGCCCTTCATCTCCAGGCCGGGGCGGCCGGCGATACTGGCGCGCAAAAAGCTCGACAGTGGCACGCCGGGGATCTCGACAGGGGCCTGGAAGCTCAGGAACAGGCCGGCGCGCGAGCGCTTGTCGGTGGTGAGCTCGGTGATGTCCTGGCCGTCAAAGACGATGCGGCCGTCGTTGACCGTGTAGACGGGGTCGCCCATGACCAGGTGGCCGAGGGTAGACTTGCCGGCGCCGTTGGGGCCCATCAGCACGTGGGTCTCGCCGGCGGCGACGTTGAGGTTGACATTGTGGAGGATGGTCTTCTCGTCCACGGAGGCGGTGAGACCTTCGATGGAAAGCAGCGGATTTGCGCTCATGCTGTCCCTCTCTGTATATGGTGTACTCATAGGTGTACTAAACCCTAGGAATCTTCTCGGAATAAAGTTACTATGGGTTCGGCGTTAGTCAAGGGAAAACCCGACTAATCCACTCGACTTTTCAAATTCTGGGACAAAATAACCTGTTGTGTTTGTCCCACTTACTTAAGATTTGGGACAAACAAACCTGGTTATGTTGTCCCAGATGCGATGGGAGGGTAGGTATGCTCATTTCTTCCAAGGGCCGCTATGCCCTCCGACTGATGATCTATATCGCGGCGCTTGGTGACGCCGAGGGCAAGATTGCCCTTCGCGAGGTCGCCGACCGCGAGCATATCTCGCAAAAGTATTTGGAGCAGCTGGTTCGTCCGCTTATGAAGGCGGGCCTGCTTAAGAGTGTGCGCGGCAAGGGCGGCGGCTACATGATGGCCAAGGACCCGGCCGAGGTGCGTGCCGGCGACATCCTGCGTGCCGTTGAGGGCAGCACGGCCCCGGTGGCGTGCGATGGCATCGACAACAGCTGCACCCGCAGCGACCTTTGCTCGACCGTCAAGTTCTGGCGTGGTCTGGACGACGTGATCGAAAAGTACGTCGACGGCGTGACGTTGGCCGACCTAGCAGCCGTCCCCGAGATCAATTTCGATATTAAGCTGTAGGTTGAGCGCAATTCCTTAAGATTTCGCGGAGGGTTGTTGCCGTTTACCGAGGGGTTGTTGTGCAACAACGGGCGAGCTGCAATACTTATTTTTATCTTTGCAAACTGCACTTTAACTACACCAATGCAGGGAGGATCTTATGCAGCCCAAGCATTCTGCGATTGTCGCGGGCCTGACGCTGGCGCTTTCGTTTGGCGCCGTTTCCGCGCCGGCACCCGCCGCTGCCGAGGAGCCCACGCCGGGCGTTGCCTCGGATGCGACCGATATCGATAAGGGTCTCTATACCCAGCAGTCCTTTTCGGGCGTGCTGAGGTCGGTCCAGGGCGTTTCGTTTGTTAACGTGACCACCGAGATGAAGTACTTTACCAAGTACGAAAGCCATGGCAACTATAACCAGGGCTTTTCGTACGGTGACGGTTATAACGCGCTGGGTTATTACCAGTTCGACCGTCGTTGGTCGCTCATTCCGTTTATGAAGCAGGCCTACAACTACAACCCCGAAAAATACAGCATGCTCAAGGATGCGATTGATCGCGGCAGCGAGATTTCCAACATGAGCAATGCCATG
Organism: Collinsella sp. AM23-17; assembly: GCF_003470945.1. Lineage (NCBI taxonomy): Bacteria > Bacillati > Actinomycetota > Coriobacteriia > Coriobacteriales > Coriobacteriaceae > Collinsella > Collinsella sp. AM23-17. Next base: position 75,145 of record NZ_QRHU01000011.1, read on the forward strand.
TACGAGAACGGCCAGCTCACCGAGTTGGGCCGTATTGCGCAGGAGGCCTTCCAGGGCGCTTATAACATCGATCCTGTTGAGTTCTCAGCTCTTCAAGATGCCTATGCGTACAACTCGTACTATGCGGTGACCGAGGCGTGGCTCAAGAGTGGCCTGGGCATTGATATTTCGGGCCGTGCCGATTGCGTTAAGGGCATGGTGTGGAGCATCACCAACATGTGCGGCACCGGTGGCTGCAGGGACTTCTTCCGTTGGGCGAATCTCTCCAACGATATGTCCGACCGCGAGTTTGTGACGGCGCTTTCCAACAGTGTGGTCAATAACGTGGCGACCAAGTATTCGAGCCAGCCCCAGTATCATGAGGGCTGGAAGAACCGCTACCGCAATGAGCTGAAGGACTGCTTGGTTTATATCGCCGAGGACGAGGCCGCTGCGACGCCCGTGCAGCCCGAACCTACGCCGGCGCCCTCGCCGACGCCTGATTCGAATGACGACTCGAGCGACGATGCCAACGATGACAGGATGGATGCGCCCTCGACCGGTGCTGACGGTGATGGCTCTGCTGGTGGCACTACCAACAACGGCTCTACCTCGAACGGCTCCGATTCAAACGGCTCTGCTGCGGGCGATTCGTCTTCAAGCTCTGCCGGCAATACGGACAGCGACGCTTCTGGTTCGACCGGCGCTGGCACCTCTAACTCATCCACCGGCTCGAGCGATTCGTCCGTTGGCACCGGCTCTAACAACGGCTCCGGCTCTGACGCAACCCCTGGTTCCGATGCTTCCAAGGATGACTCGAATAAGGCGCCGGACGTCCCCGTTGCTTCGCCGGACAAGAAGCCTTCTTTCTCCGAGCAGCTTGGTTCTACGCTGGGCTCTTCGCTGATGGCTGGCGTCAATAATGGCTCGACCCAGAACAAGGACAACTCTGATCAGGTTTCCACGGAAAAGACCGAGGCCGCAAAGGGCGACTCCAAGGGCAAGGCTTCCGAAAAGGCTGAATCCGATAAGGGTCCTAGCTCTGATGAGAAGGGCGACAAGTCCGGTCAGAAGAAGGACGAGAGCAAGACCGAGGGCGAAAAGAAACAGCCCGAAGACGACGACAAGCGCGGTGCTGACAACCAGGTCCAAGAGCAAAATGACTCCAAGACGGTGACCACTACAACCACGACGACTACAACGACCAAGTCATCTGGCGGTAACATGCCCAAGACGGGCGACCTTATCGTTATGGCGAGCCTTGCCAGTGCAAGCTTGGCCACACTGGGCGCTACGTCTATCGTAAGTGGTAAGCATAAGCTCGATCAGCAGAAGAAAGCTTCTGGGGAGGACGGCTTGGAGGAGTAATCTTCCAGATCGTTTTCTATAAGAGTTTGGGACGGGGTCCGGTGCGGCGGCATCGGGCCCCTTTTTTGTTGTGCAACGATTTGTTATGCCCCCTCGGGGGTCTGTTGCTACCGTTGCCCGAAACGTTTGCATGTCGATATTATTGCGCTCTACCCGCTCGCTACAATGGGCATCGTGCTGCGTTAGAAGGAGAGTTTACGGTGTCTGAACAGGTGAATTGTGGTTTTACTCATGCGTTTGGTGCACGTTTGCTCAATCATGCGGATAGCGCAGCTCTACCGGTTGATGCACACGACTTTTCCGATGCAATCAATCGGTGTTTACTCGTCGATAAGACTATGTTTATTGCCGATATATTGGACAGTGAAGCACCTGTTGCGTTTTGCTGTCGGCCCAAGGGTTTTGGCAAGAGCATGAATTTATCGATGCTCAAGTGCTATTTGGAACGACCTGATCACCGGCTGCCGGATCGAAGCCTGTTCGCTGGTACCCAGATTTGGCAGGCGGGCGGCGGTCGCTATCGTGATGAGTACGCGAGTTATCCGGTCATCATGCTCGACTTTACAGCTGCCGCTGCGAGGCGCGACGCCGATGCTGCGGCGGCTATTCGCAGCGCTGTCGCGAACGAGTGCGCCCGATTGCTGCCGCTGCTTGCCGCACCTGATCTGTCAAGACGTGAGGTCCGTCTTATCGAGAGGGCGGCGCGTGGGGTGGCCAGCGATAAGGAGATCGATGCGGCGCTTGGCGTGCTTATCAAGCTGCTCCAGGCAGCTTTCGATGAGCAGGTTGTTCTTCTGATAGACGACTACGACGCGGTATGTCCAAAGCGTTTGGACGCTAAGGACGACGGTAGCGTGGATTCCCTAGAGTCGCTCAGCCGAATGTTGTCCGACACCATTGCCGATGCCGGCGACTCGTTGCGATTGACGTGTCTGATGTGCGAACGCCCCGGTCATGCCGAGTTTGCGTTGTCCCAACGTGGGGTTTCCTATCGGTCGGCGACAGCGTTGTCGAGTTGGTGTGATCGATGGTTCGGTTTTTCGGACGACGAAGTCCAAGTGCTGTTGGATTGCATCGGTCGCAACGGCTGTCTGGATGACGCGCGTGAGTGGCTCGAGGGCTATCTGTTTGGTGGTTTTTATTGCTCGAGCCCGGAGCGCGTGGTGGACTACGCACATCGCGATTGCGTCGCGCCCGTTCGGGCGGATCTGTATTGTTACGCCGACCGTCTGGGCGCATGCGTCGGCGACTGGAATCTCATTCGCCTGTCCACATTGTTCGATTTGGTTGAGCCGCATGGGTTTATTGAGGCGCCAGTGCATATGCATGCCGAGGAGGTCGATGCCGCCAAGTCCGAAGATATCTGGACTGCGCTGTATCTGTCTGGATTCCTTACGACGGATATGACGGGGCATTCGGAGGACGGCGCGTGCCTTCGTTCCCTGCGTCTGCCTAATAACGAAGTGCGTCAGGCGCTCCGTCTTGTAATTCTGGAATGGTTTGAGTGCGCCGTTGAGGACGTTGGAGTTATCGACTCGTTCCATGACGGGCTGTGTCGAGGAGACGAGGACACTGTAAAGCAAGCTTTGAGCTGTGCTATCGGCGATCTGGGCATCGATGTGGGCCAATCAGATATGCCGACAGCCTATCATCTGGCGCTTCAGGGGCTCTGCTTTGGACTGCCCGGCTATTGCAATCCCAGCTCCAAGCGAAGTGGCGTCTCGGATCGCTGGGATATCCAGGTGATTCCCACCGGTCGGGTGTTTGACGTGGCCGACACGCTCGGCATGCTCGATGAGCGACCGCTCATTACGGTCAACATGTTGTACGACCCTGGCGTCGATGCCCTGGGCCTGGAACTGTTGGCGGTTCAGGCGCTGCTCGACATAGAGCGCGACGGCATCGATGATATCCGCGTGCCGCGCCCCGCCGTCGGGCGCATGCGTTGGGGCTTTGGCTTTGACGGTCAGCGTGTGTCCGTGGTGTGTCAACGACTGTAGCGGCGGGCGAAAGCCCTTTACTATTCGGCGTCCTTCAGGGGCGGCATGGGCTTCCAGTTGGGATCCTTAACGATCTTGCGGGCGTCCTTCATGCCGCGGCGCAGCGCCGGAATGCCGGTCTTAAAGCATTTGTCGACTGCTGCCAGACGAATGAACTCCTTGCAGAAGGTCGCGGCATTGCCCAGACGGAACAGCATGGGGTGGTAGTCACCGTAGATCTGCATATAGCGAGCGAGGAAGCCTCGGTTGCGCATGATGTAGTAGCGGTTGGTGTCGCTCGTGGAGTTGAGCTGTCGTTTGCCGGCGATATCCCAGTTGGAGACGGCGCGGGCGCGCTTGAGCACCACGTCGGCAACCACGGCGGCGGGGAAGTGCTGGCTGGCCACGTAGCCGTAGCAGGCATCGTCGCCGTAGATAAAGAAGCGCGCGTCGGGCAGGCCAATCTTGTCGACCACGCGGCGCGAGAACATGCCGCCCTCAAAGCACAGTTGGTTCATGGTGCGGTGGCCCTCGGGCCCCAAGTCCCACTTGGCGATGGGGTTAGGGATGCCGAGCGAAAGGATGAGCTGGTACTGCCAAAAGAAAGCGCCGCCGTCAAAGTCCAGGCGCGAACCCTGGATGACATCGTAGCGGTCGGTCCACTTGGCAAGACGCTCGATGCCTTCGGGGATGACGAGCACGTCGTCGTCCATCACCCAGAACCACTGGGCCCCCAGATCGTAGGCGCATTTAGTGCCAGCGGAGAAGCCGCCCGCACCGCCGCCGTTTTCGAGCTGCGGGGCGTAGATGACACGGTCGGTGCCGCCCTGCGCGTCGGGCTGCTCGGTGTCGATGCCCCACAGGCTGGCCAGGCGCTCGTTGAATGCGGTGCACATGGCCTCGGTCTCGCGCGAATTCTCGTTATCGACAATCACGATGCGCCAGGGCGTTGCCGTGAGCTCGGTCATGGAGTCGAACAGGTTGGCCAGGAGTTCCTGGCGCTTGTACGTAACGACAACGATGGCGAGCTTATCGATGGGAGCGGGAAGGGTTGAAGGCATGGGGCAATATATCCTTTCACGCGCGGCGGGCGAGCGCTGCGCGGAAGCTATCGAATACGTCCTTGGGACTGTTCTATTGTAAAGGCTCACCGCACCTTGTCGGCAAGCTTTGAATAAAACGCAGGAACCTGCCACGGGTGTAGCGGCTTTGGCGTCTGACGGCAGCGTGTCTATTGCCGCTTGAGCTAGCGAGCGATAAGGCTTCTAGCTGCATCGATGATGAGAAGCGCCAGAGCAAAGACGATGCTAATGACGGTACCCGTGACGATACATATAGCTGCCGGGCTGTTTTGGCTGACCAGTATGTTTGCGAGCAGGGTGTTGAAGACGGGACGCCACAGGCTACTGGTGAGCGACTGCATCACATAGAAACCGAGCGTGGCGGTCGATAAGGTGACGATGACACCTGCATTCCGCGGATTGCCTAAGGCCCTGCGTCGGGTAGCCGCAAAGAGCAGGGAGGCTGCAGCGAGGGCAAACGAGATCAACGAGGTCGATTTGTAGGAGAGGGCTGCCATCGCCGTGAGGTTGCCGGTGAAGGAGAGTGCTCCTTCCAGGATGGTGGCGAGCGCCAAAATCGCAGCGAGCGACCGCATGCCCAAGGCGCCTGCCCTGTCCGAATCCATGACATCGGTAACGTCGCGGAGCAGACCGCCGATCAAAAACGCGATTACGTACGTGGCAGCGCTCATGAGCTTCTGGAGCCAAGAAAACTCGCCGGCGCTTGTCGTACTCATGGCGGCTATATACCCGTTAACAACAAATGCGAGGATGCCAACGGCGATGACCGTCGTCGTGTAGCTCTTCTGGGAGAGTCGACTCTTAGCCAGTCCAAACCATGGCGCCATGAAGACCGTGGCGGCATAGACCCAGATAAACTCAAGGCCTAGCGTGTACCAGTAGTGCGTGCTGAGGGTAACATCGGGAATGGGGGAGACGACCGTGGACCACGAGAGCGCCACGACACAATAAAACGCAGCGGGCATAACAACCTTGCCTAGGCGCTGCGCCGTCCGTTGCATTTGCGACTTCCACGTTGCCCCACCGTCCCAAGCACGCGCGGCTGAGGCGATGAGAAAATAGCCCGAGATCATAAAGAAGACCTCGTTGGCCCAGCAGCCCAGCAGGTTAATAAAACCGAGCACGCCGGAATGGGGGAAGGCGGCAAGCGGCGCGTATTCCGGCAAGCCGACGCAGGTCGCTTGGAAGGTCCACTGAAAGGTGTGAAACACCGCGATACCGGCGACTGCGACCAAGCGCAAGGCCTCGATGGATATGTTGCGTGCGGCTTTGGGCTGCATGACGTCCTTTCGTATCAGTTTGCCTCTGCGAGCTCCATAGATTATATAAACGCCCGCTGGCGCGCTGACCCTTTGATACCATGAAACGACAGGTATTTCCTAAGGAGCACATTTGTCTACTAACGTCTCTGGCAGCCCTGTTCTGTCGCTGCTTATTCCCATTTACAATGTTCAGCGCTACCTGCGCGAGTGTCTCGATTCCGCCCTGGCACAGACGCTCAAGGATATTGAGATCATCTGCATTAACGACGGGTCGACCGACAACTCGCCGGCGATTATCCGCGAGTATATGGAGCGCGATGGGCGCGTCAAGATGGTCGACAAGGCCAACAGCGGCTACGGCGACTCGATGAACCACGGTCTGGAGATGGCGCGTGGCAAGTACGTTGGCATCTTGGAGTCCGATGACTTTATGGCGCCCGACGCACTCGAAATGCTTGTCTCGGCCGCCGATAGCAATAATGCCGACTTTGCGAAGGCGAACTTTGATTTCTACTGGTCTAAGCCCGAGGAGCGCCGTTCGCTGCACGAGATGTTTAAAGCCAAGGACTGTGGCAAGCCGGTGCACCCGAGCGATACGACGCAGTTCTTTAAGCAAAAGCCGTCGATTTGGTCGGCCGTGTACCGTCGCGATTTTCTTGAGCGCAACGGCATTACGTTCCTGCCGACTCCGGGGGCATCCTTTCAGGACACGTCATTCGCCTTTAAGGTGATCGCGTGCGCTGATAAGGCTGTTTACCTGCATGATGCCGTGTTGTCGTATCGCCAGGACAACGAGAATTCCTCGGTCAATTCTTCGGCTAAGGTCTTTTGCGTCAATACCGAGTATGCCGAGATTGAGCGTTGGATTCGAGAGGATTATGCCCGCGACCACGCAAGCGGCGATGTCGCGCGCATGCTCAAGTTTAATCAGGTCATTAAGTACGATTCGTACATGTGGAACTACGTGCGCCTGGCGCCTAAGTTCTATAAGGAGTTCCTGGTGCGGATGGCCAAGGAGTTCCAAGCCGCCCTGGATGCAGGTGAGTTTTCACTGGACGACCTTAAGCCGTGGAAGCGTGCGAATCTCGCTGCAATCCTCAAAGATCCCGAGGGCTGGGTGGATGAGCATCCGAGCTTTGCGACGGACGGCGCTCTGGGACGTGCCAAATACTACGCATCGGTTGGAGGCCCCGGCGTGGTCGCCGCCTTCCTCATCGAATCGCTGAGGGGGTAGGTCGGCATGGGAGAGGCCTCGTGTCCTAAAGCTACCATTGTCGTCCCCGTTTACAACTCTGCGCGTTCCATTCAGCGATGCCTCGATTCGCTGTTGGCCCAGTCCGAGCGCTCGATTCAGGTTGTCTGCGTCAACGACGGTTCGACTGATGATTCGTTGAACGCGTTGCGCCAGATCGCGCAGGCCGACGATCGCGTACTGGTGATTGACCAAGAAAACGCGGGCGTCTCTTGTGCTCGAAATGCCGGTATCGATGTCGCCGAGGGCGAGACCGTCTTTTTTGTGGACGCCGACGATTACATGGATGCCCAGACGGTCGAGCGCGTGTTGCATGCCATGGAGTCTGCGGATGCCGAGGCCGCCGTTTTTGGCGGCGTCTGTGAACCTGCCGATGCTGCCCCCAAACGCGTCCAGCAACTCATGAGCCCCAAAGCTGGTACCTTCGGCGCCCGCGATCCCCAACTGCTGTTCCATTCGAATGCGCAGCCCTATGCCTGCCGTGCGGCTTTTTCGCGTGAGCTGCTCAATCGCGAAGGCATTCGCTTCGCCCCCGGTTTGGCTTTGGGCGAGGACGTCGTCTTTCAATTTGCGGCTTATGCGCTTGCCCGCAAGACCGTCGTCATGCCGGACAAGTTCTACCACTACGTGATGGAGAGCGAATCGGCGACGCATGAGTTCAACAGTGCCGAGGCTCGCGTCAAAAAGCTTGACGCCCACATGAGGATGCTCGAGGAGGTCTTGGAGGGCTGGGCGGCCTACGGTCTTTTGGACCTGTGCCCCGGCGAGCTGATAACTTGGTTTTTGGACCTCATTGTGTTCGACCTGGTGCGCTTGGATGCTGATGGCTTCCATCGCGTGGCGGCTCGCGTCAACATGGACCTCACGACGTTTTTGGGAACGGAGTGGGCGGATATGCCTGCTAAGGGCGCCGTTCGCCGTGTTGCCCACAAGCTCGTTGCGGCGACCGCGGGCGTTTCGATGGCAGACGCAACGCTGTTCTATCTTTCGACTCGCGGTCTCAAAGCCTGCCTGGAGCGCTTTATCTAATTCCAAGCGCTGCCGCCCGCCGCAACTCGGCTGCTAAAATAACCCTGTTATACGCTATTCAACAGGAGGTTCTCTTGCAGAACTCTGATACCCCTAAAGTTTCGCTGCTTGTCCCCATTTGCAATGTCGAGCACTATCTGCGCGAGTGCCTCGATTCCGCCGTGGCGCAGACGCTCAAGGACATCGAGATCATCTGTATCAACGACGGCTCCACCGATAGCTCGCCAGATATCATCCGCGAGTACATGGAGCGCGACCCCCGTGTAAAGATGATCGACAAAGCCAACAGCGGCTACGGCGACTCGATGAACCGCGGCCTGGAGATGGCGCGCGGCGAGTACGTGGGTATCCTTGAGTCCGATGACTTTATGTTTGAGGATTCGCTCCAAAAGCTGGTCGCCAAGGCCGATGCTGAACATGCCGATGTGGTAAAGGGCGACTTTTACCTGTATTGGTCCACGCCAAGCGAGCGCCGTGAGCTGTTTGGGATCATCGACGAGTATATGACGGGCGCCGCGTATCGCCCCGTCGATCGCCCGGGCATCTTCTACCGCAAACCTTCCATTTGGTCGGCTATCTATCGGCGCGAGTTCCTCAACGACAATCAGATTCGGTTCCTTCCCACGCCGGGCGCCTCGTATCAGGACGCAGGCTTTAACTTTAAGGTTTGGGCTTGCGCCGAGCGTGCCGCTTTTATCGCGGACCCCATTTTGTTCTATCGCCAAGATAACGAGAAGAGCTCCGTTAATTCTCCTAACAAGGTGTTTTGCGTGTGCGACGAATATGCCGAGATGCAGCGCTTTTTGGATGAACGCCCCGAGCTTAAGGCTCAGCTTCAGGGTATTTTAATGCGCATGAAGGTCGATACGTACCGTTGGAATGATGAGCGCCTGGTCGATGAGTTGCGCGAGCAGTTTTGGGAGAAGGCCTCTCCCGAGCTCAAGTCCGATTGGGATGCCGGTCGCTTTGACCTGTCGCTGTTCGATCCGCGTGGCGAGACCGACTTGCGCCTGATGATCAAGTCGCCCCGCGCCTATATCGATTCGCGCTTTGGCTTTAAAAAGCCGGGCAAGATCAATACGTTTAAGCACTACTTTAAGATTGGCGGGCTGCCGCTGGTCTGGCGCGTGCTGACGTATCAGCGCACCTACGGTGATAATCCGCACCCCGATGACGTTCCGGTCGCACAGTAGGAGCACTTGACTATGGCTACCCCCAAGATTTCCGTTGTCGTTCCCATCTATAACGTGGAGGAGTGCCTGGCCTGGTGCCTGGACTCCCTGCTTGCGCAGGACATGCCCGATTGGGAAGGCGTGCTGGTCAACGACGGCTCGCCGGACGGCTCGCGCGATATTGCGGCTACCTATTGCGAAAAGGACGCGCGCTTTACGCTGGTCGATAAGGAGAACGGTGGCCTGTCGAGTGCGCGTAATGCAGGTATCGCCGCGTCCACGGCTCCTATCGTCGCGTTTTTGGATTCCGACGATCGCTTTACGCCCGATGCATGCCGCGTGATCGTCGATGCCTTTGAGCGCGAGGGCTGCGACGTTTTGACCTTTGGCGCGAATCCGTATCCGCTGGAGGCGGGGTATCCGTGGCTTAACTATGTGCTGAGCCCGCGCGATGTGTCGTTTGAAGGCTATAGCTCCGACCTGCTGTTTAAGGAAGCGTCTCGCCCCTTTGCATGGCGCACTGCCTGCAAGCGCGATTTTTTGCTGGAAAACGGGATTCTGTTCGACGAAACCGTTAAGTATGGCGAGGACCAGGTCTTCGATTTTGCCGTGTACGGTCGTTCGCGCAAGACCGCGCTTATCTCGAACAAGCTGTATGACTACCGTGTCGCGCGCAAGGGTTCGCTCATGGACACCATGCGCTACGACGACGAGACACGTCTGCTGGAGCACGTGAAGATTTACTCCGCGGTGCTGGCTGACTGGCAGCGCGACGGTCTCGATGCTCAGCATGCCAATGACCTGGCGTACTTCCTCTGCGACCTGGTGCTGTACGATGCGCTCAGGTTGCTGGGTTCGGACTGCGGCAAGGTGTTTGCTGCCGTTGCCACGGCACTTGCCGGTTCTGCCGTGGGCAGCGATGCTGCGCTCGCACAATGCGCTCCTTCTGTTGCTGCTATGGTGCGTGCGGCGCTTACCAGCAAGGCCCCCAATGCCCGTGGGTGCAAAAAGCTCATGTTCGATTACGACGTCTTGAGGTTTGGGCGCCTGGGTGCCTGCAAACGCATGGCAGCGAACGCCCTGGGAAAGCGAGAATTGTAGATGAGTATCAAGCGTTTGGCACTTTGCCGCAGTCAGGGCCGTCTGTTTGTGCTGCTTCGTTTTGCCGGTCAGGATGTCGCCGCGCTTATTGAGCGGGAGGGTTCTCAAGCGTTTGCCCATGCGACGACGAGCGGTTCTTGTGTGCTGTCGCTGGTGCTCCCGGTCGATCATGGCCGTGTGCTGGCGCTTTGCCCTTCCGTTTTCGATTACGAGCGCGAGCTCGCCGTCTTGGTGCTTCCGTTTTTGGACGGCTCGTCGATGGATGTCGTTTTTGCATCCGGTGGCCAAAGGTTGGGCTCCATTCGCCTCGATAGCCGCGTGGCCAAGCTGGAATCCAAGATTAACTACAAAGCAAAGCCTGCGCTGTGTGCGCTTATCCGCGATGCGCAGCGTGGCGAACACTGCGGCCTCTACGAGATCGATGCCATTCGCTATTTGCCGGCAGACGCCGGCGCGGCGTGGCGCTATGAGGTTACCTGGGCTGGAGACCCTCAGTGCGCACCTGAGCTCCAGATTTTCGATACGCATATGAATGCCATCGATGTCACCGTGCATGTGTTTGAATCGCAGATCGATGTGCCACAGCAGAACGGATGCCGCGTCAATAAAACGTATTTGAGCGTTGAGATGCCCCAGGATATACGTGATTTTGTCGCGATTGCAATCGACCCCGCGGGGCAGATCCAGAGCGGTTTTTGCGCCATGGATGGTCGCCTGTACAACGGCATGGTCGATGACAGTTGGAACCGCATGAAGGACGCGCGTGCGGACGACGCAGCTTATCGACGTTGGTTTGAGCAACATCGCGCAAAGCCGGGCGATTTGGCGTGCCAACGTGTCGCTTCGGCGGCCTTTGCCTATAGACCGCTCGTGAGCATTGTGGTGCCGTGCTATAAAACTGATCGGGTCTACCTGCGCGAGCTGCTGGACTCGGTGCTAGCTCAGAGCTATGGCAACTGGGAATTGCTGCTTATGGACGCCTCGCCCGAATGGGATGCGGTGGCCAATCTTGCGGCTGCCGCCAATGACGAGCGGGTTTGTCGTATTGAGCTGCCTGGCAACGGCGGCATTGTGCTCAACACCAACGCTGGTATTCAGCAGGCGACTGGAGACTACATCGCGTTCTTGGACCATGACGACATTCTGGAACCGGACGCGTTATTCCAGTATGTTTCCGCGCTGAATAAGGCGGCCGAGGGCGAGCGCCCCCAGGTCCTGTTCTGCGACGAGGACGTGTTTCAGAAAACGGGGGAGTGGGGTCAGCCGGTCTTTAAGACCAAGCTCAACGCCGATCTGCTCTATAGTCATAACTGTGTGACGCATTTCCTGATGGTGGAGAAGGCGCTCATCGATTACATTGGCACGTCCCCAGAAGATGTTGCGGGTGCCCAGGACTACGACCTTACGCTTCGCTGCCTTGCGGCGGGCGCGCGGTTTGAGCATGTTGCGCACGTGCTGTATCACTGGCGCGTTCATCCGGGATCGACCGCCGATGGTTCTGCCGATAGCAAGCCGTATGCTATTGAAGCCGGGCGCCTTGCGCTTCAGCGCCACTTTAACGCACTGGGCATTTGCGGAACGGTCGAGGAGACCGAGACGCCGTTTGTCTACCGCATGCGCTATGCGCTGCCGGAGCCTGCGCCGCTGGTGAGCATCGTGATTCCCACCAAGGATCACGTTGAGACGCTCGATGCCTGTGTGGCGTCGATCGCTCAGAAGGCCACGTATACCAACTACGAGATCGTCTTGGTGGAGAACAACAGCGAAGCCCCGGAGACGTTTGCGTATTACGAAACCCTGCCGGAGCGCGTGGCTGCAGCATCCGAAGGTAAGGGCGCCGCGCGCGTTGTGTACTGGCCGGGCGAGTTCAATTACTCTCAGATCGTCAATTTTGGTGTGGAGCACGCCAGGGGCGACTACCTGTTGCTGCTCAACAACGATACCGAGGTCATAAGCTCCGATTTTATCGAAGAGATGATGGGGTATCTGCAGCGTCCCGATGCGGGCGTGGTGGGCGCCAAGCTCTATTTTGCCGACCATCTGGTGCAGCACGCTGGCATTTTGGTCGGTGTGCGCGGCGCACTTGCCCATGCCAACCAAGACTTCTCGGCAAAGCGCGAGGGCTATCTTGCTCGTGCTGTGCGCCCGGGCAACTTTAGCGCCGTGACGGGTGCCTGTCAGATGGTGCGACGCGACGTATTTGAGCAGGTCGGAGGCTACAACGAGGAATTCGCCGTTGGCTTTAACGACGCAGACTTTTGCCTGCGCGTATGGGAGGCGGGCTACCGCACCATCTATACGCCCTATGCCGAGCTGTATCACTACGAGTTCACCTCGCGCGGCAGGGAAGAGGCCAACGAGGAAAAGTTGCGCCGCTGGAAGCGCGAACAGGCACTGTTCATGCAACGCTGGCCTGAGTTCTTCTTGACGGGCGATTCATGGTTGGGGCCGAACTTGTCCTCCGACAGTGAGTACTTCTCGTTTTAGTGCGAAGTAATGCCAAGTTCCGGCAAAGTATCCTCAAGAGCTGCAAGGGCGGTGGGGTTCAAGTACTCCTCGTTCAAGCAGCTCTTGTCATATCGAAAACGTGCCTCAAGATTTTTACAGGTGGTTGTATTAAATCGGTTCGCTCATGCGCTCAGTTTGCCTTAGAAGCTATTTGGCGTAACGGTTGGGGTTCGGCGACTCATATTTAAATTGCAGTCACAAAGACACCTTTTATCGATTTCCCGGGTTGATTTCCGATCTCAGCCGAACACATTGAGCAAATAGGCCGTTCCCGCA
>NZ_QRHU01000012.1:0-82409 GCF_003470945.1 Collinsella sp. AM23-17
AACCAGCGGCTTTTCTTATTTTGGTAAGAAAAAGGCGACCGCCCTGTGTGGACGGTCGCCTTTGTTAATTGTTGTGAAGCTCGCCTTAGGCGCGGGTCTTGATCTCCTCGGTCACCTTGGCAACAAACTCGTCAACGCTGATCTGAACGGTCTCGTTGGAGCGATCGCGGACGGAAATGTTGCCGGCCTCGACCTCCTTCTCACCCAGGATGAGCATGTAAGGAACACGGTCGATGCTGCGGGCCTCGCGGATCTTGTAGCCGATCTTCTCGTCGCGATCGTCGCAGACCACGCGAATGCCGGCCTCCTCCAGCTTGGCGCACACCTCGTGGGCGTAGTCGCGGCTCTTCTCAGAGACGGGAAGGGCCTTGACCTGCACGGGAGCCAGCCAAGTGGGGAACTTGCCCGCAAAATGCTCAATCAGAATGCCGATAAAGCGCTCGATGGAGCCAAAGCACACGCGGTGCAGCATGATGGGGCGCTTCTTGGTGCCGTCGGCGTCCACGTACTCTAGGTCAAAGTTGAGCGGCATCTGGAAGTCGAGCTGCACGGTACCGCACTGCCAGGTACGGCCGAGCGAGTCCTCCAGGTGGAAGTCGATCTTGGGGCCGTAGAAGGCGCCGTCGCCCTCGTTGACCTCGTAGTCCATGCCCAGCTTCTCCAGAGCGGTACGCAGGCCCTCCTCGGCGCGCGCCCAGTCCTCGTCCGAACCCATGGAGTCCTCGGGGCGGGTGGAAAGCTCAACGTGGTACTTAAAGCCAAACTTCTGGTACACGGAGTCGATGAGGTTGACCACGCCCACGATCTCGTCGGTCAGCTGGTCGGGACGCACAAACAGGTGGGCGTCGTCCTGGTTAAAGCAGCGCACGCGGAACAGGCCGTGAAGGGCGCCGCGCAGCTCGTGGCGGTGCACCAGGCCAATCTCGCCGGCGCGGATGGGCAGCTCGCGGTAAGAGTGCGGCTTGGAGGCGTACACCAGCACGCCGCCCGGGCAGTTCATGGGCTTAATGCAGTACTCTTCGTCGTCGATAACGGTGGAGTACATGTTGTCCTTGTAGTGGTCCCAGTGGCCCGAGGTCTTCCACAGCTGCTTGTTCATGATAAGCGGCGTGGAGATCTCCACGTAGCCGGCCTTGTGGTGGATCTCGCGCCAGTAGTCCAGCAGCGTATTCTTAAGGATCATGCCGTTAGGCAGGAAGAACGGGAAGCCGGGGGCCTCGTCGCGCATCATAAAGAGGTCCATCTCGCGGCCGATCTTGCGGTGGTCGCGCTTCTTGGCCTCCTCCAGCATGTGCATGTGCTCGTCGAGCTCTTCCTTGGTGGCAAAGGCGACGCCGTTGATGCGGGTGAGCATCTTGTTGTCCTTATCGCCCTTCCAGTAGGCGCCCGAGACGCCGGTGAGCTTAAAGGCCTTAAGGGCCTTGGTGTAGCAGATGTGGGGGCCGACGCACATGTCGATGTAGTCGCCCTGCTGGTAGAAGGTGATACGGGCGTCGTCGTCCAGGTCGCCGATGTGCTCGACCTTGTACTTCTCGCCGCGCTCCTCCATAAGGGCGATGGCCTCGGCGCGGGGCTTCTCGTACACGGAGAACTTGAGGTTCTCCTTGACGATCTTCTTCATCTCGGCCTCGATCGCGGGGAAGTCGTCCTCGCTGATCTTGACGCCCTCGGGCAGGTCGACGTCGTAGTAGAAGCCGTTGTCGGTCGCGGGACCGTAGGCAAAGTCGGCCTCGGGGTACAGGCGCTTGATGGCCTGCGCCATGATGTGCGCGGCGGAGTGGCGGATGACGTGCGTGACCTCGTCCTGCGGGAGCTCGGCCACCGAACCGTCATTGTAGAGTGCCTTCATGGGTATGTTTTCTCCTCTCGGATGCCTGATGCAAGTGCGTGCGATGCGTTCGGCGTTTTTGACTTGCATCATTATAGGCAGGTTGCCTTGGTATACAAGCGCCCGCCGCACCTTAATGGCACGGCGGGCGATTTTCTACGCATGCTTCATCGTGTGGAGGCGGGGTGCGCGCGGCTTGTGGCGCTTGCGACGCCCGTGGCTTGCGGCCGGCCCGGCGATGGATGCGTTACTGGATGCGAGTTCGGCAGTAGGGGCAGACCTTCCAGTGCGCATCGAGCGGACGATGGCAGCTGGGGCAGACGTTGCGAACCTGGGTATCGCACACCGGGCAGACGACGAAGTCCTTCTCGATGGGCGCGCCGCACTGCGGGCAGGTGCCGTACTGGGCAAGCTGGCGCTCGCGCAGGGCCATGTCCAGCTCCTGCTCCTCGCGGTCGGACGCGTAGGAGTGCGGGCGCAAGACCAGGTAGGCGATGAGGCCTACAAACGGGATGAGGGCGATGATGCCCCATGCCACGTAGGCGCTGGCGCCGCGGCGGCGAGCGTCGATGAACACATAGACGACCGACAGCACATACAGGGCGATGATAAAGCCAACGAAGGCATAGACGACGCCCATAAGCTGCGGCGACATGAGCTCGGAGATGTACTTGGACATTACGGGTACCTTTCGGGATATTAACAGTCCGGTCAAGTTTACCACGGGGTTTGTTTATAAGGGACCACGGCTAGGCGCGGGGCTGGCGCGGACACAAACATCTCAATCTGTAACGGGCGGAGACGAAATCCTGGTCTAGATGTTACAGATCGAGACACAGGGGTCCCTCCCCGACTTCAATCTCGATCTGTAACAACTGGGGCCCCAAAACCCCTCTTACTGTTACAGATCGAGACATTCAAAATCCGCCTGAAGGTTTGTCTTGATCTGTAGCATCTAGAACCAAAATCGTCAGCTAGCTGTTACAGATTGAGACGAAAGGTTGCCGTAGTTGTCGGCGGACGAGGTTGTCGACGTTGCCACGTCTCCCCTTTTCTGCCGTTGGCGGGTGTTGCGGGGCTGTTCACCGCATTGCCGCCGCGCTGGGGGTGTGCAGACCGTAGGATAGTCTTATTGACAGCCTGTCAACTCGTGTGGGAGGCACTGTGACGGAAACGTTTGATATCGCGATCGTGGGCGCGGGCATCACGGGGTGCGCCATCGCGCGGCAGCTCGCGCGCTATGACCTGTCCATCTGCGTGGTCGAGGCGGCTAACGATATTGCGCTGGGCGCGTCGAAGGCCAACGGCGGCCTAGTGCACGCCGGCTACGATCCGGCGCCGGGCACAGTTAAGGCGCAGGTCAACGCCCGTGGCTGCGAGTTGTACGGTACGTGGGCGCAGGAGCTGGGCTTCCTGTTCCGACGCACCGGGTCGATGGTGTTGAGCTTTAACGACGAGGACCGCGCGCATCTGGAAAAGCTGCGCCAGAATGGCATAGCCAACGGCGTTCCCGAGCTGTCGATTATCGGCCCCGAGCGCATCCACGAGCTGGAACCACGCGCGAGTGCCCTGGCCACGTGCGCGCTATGGTGCCCCTCGACTGGCTTTGTCGATCCCTTTGAGGTCACCATTGCCGCGCTGGAGAACGCCGTCGCCAACGGCGTGACATTTATGCGGTCTGCGCCGGTGGAAGCGATTGAGGTTGCTGGCGGCGAGGCTACCGACGGGGCGGTGCGCTTTACGCTGGCGACGCCCGCCGGAGAGGTGCGCTGCCGCTACCTGATCAACGCCGCGGGCAACGGCGCCGCGGACATCTCGCATATGGCGGGCGCCGAAGAGTTTAAGATGGTCTGGCGCCAGGGCAACATCGTGGTGCTGGACAAGGAGCCGCGGGCGCTCATGCCGCTCTACCCCGTTCCCACGCCGGTGTCCAAGGGCGTTATCGTCACGGGAACCGTACACGGCAACACCGTGATTACCGCGACGGCCGCCGTGCGCGAGCCGGGCGACACGCAGACCTATATGAGCGATGTAAACGCGCTCCTGAACGGCGCGCGCAAGCTGGTGCCCGACCTGGAGACGCACCGCGTGGTGCGTGCGTTTGCCGGCGGGCGTCCGGTCATTCGGGGAACGAACGACTTCTTTATTGGACAGTCGGCCGTGGTGCCGGGGCTCTTCCAAGCGGCGGGCATTCAGTCCCCAGGCGTGGCGAGCGCGCCTGCCATTGCCGAGCGTATAGAACTTGTGATGCGTGAGTCGGGCGTGGAGCTGCGCGAGCGGGCGGACTGGAATCCAATTCGCCGCGAGCCGGACGACTTTGACCGCGCACCGCTGGCGCGCAAGGAGGAGCTGATCGAGTCCGACCCCGCGTGGGGGCAGATCGTCTGCCGCTGCGAGACGGTGCCCGAGGCCGAGATAGTGGCCGCGATCCGACGCCACCCGGGCGCGGTTTCGGTCGAGGGCGTCAAGCGCCGCTGCCGAGCCGGCATGGGTCGGTGCCAAAGCGGCTTTTGCCAGAGCCGCGTGGTGGCGATCCTGGCGCGCGAGCTGGGCTGCGACCCCAGCGAAGTGCTGTTGGAAGATGCCGGATCTTGGTTGGTCGAGGGACCGCTGAAGGGGGTGCGCTAGGATGGCGGAATTCGGATCGAGCGCGATTGATTGCGGCGTCGTGGAAGACGTACAAACGCAAGTCTTTGACGTGGTCATTATCGGCGGCGGCCCCGCCGGCATGGCGGCCGCGCTGGCCGCGCATAAGGCAGGAGCACGCGTGGCCATCGTGGAGCGCGAGCAGCACCTGGGCGGCATTCTCCGCCAGTGCATCCACCCCGGCTTTGGCCTGTCTCACTTTAAACAGGAGCTCACCGGTCCCGAGTACGCGCAGCGCTTTATCGACCAGGTGCACGCAACCGACATTGCGCTGTTCCTGAACAGCATGGTGCTTGGGATTGATTCAGGCGAGCCTGCGGAACACACCGCGGTCCATACCGTCACGCTCATGAGCACCGCCGGCATGCTGCAGCTCACCGGGCGTGCGGTCGTCCTTGCCATGGGATGCCGCGAGCGCACGCGCAGCGAGATCAAGATCCCCGGCAGTCGTCCCGCCGGCGTGTTTACGGCCGGCCTGGCGCAGCGATACATCAATATCGAAAACCTCAAACCCGGCTCGCGCGCCGTCATTTTGGGTTCGGGCGATATCGGGCTGATCATGGCACGCCGCTGCACGCTCGAGGGGATTTCGGTCGAGGGCGTGTACGAGCTCATGCCGTACGCCAACGGTCTGCGCCGCAATGTGAAGAACTGCCTGGACGACTTTGGAATTCCGCTGTATCTGTCCACCACAGTGACGCGCGTGATCGGGCACGACCGCGTGGAAGCCGTCGAGGTGAGCCAAGTCGACGAGCGCCTGGCGCCCATTCCGGGGACCGAGCGCGTTGTTCCGTGCGACACACTGCTACTTTCGGTGGGATTGATTCCCGAGAACGAGCTTTCGGTTGCCGCGGGTGTAGAGCTTGACCCGCGCACGCGAGGCGCCGTGGTGGACCAGAGCCTGCAGACGGGCGTACCAGGCATCTTTGCCTGCGGCAACGTGCTGCACGTGCACGACCTGGCAGACAATGTGACGACTGAGTCCGAGAGGGCTGGCGCAGCTGCAGCGGCGTACGCGCTGGAAACCGGCGCGGGCCTCGTTCCGGACTGCGAGCTCACCGTCTCCCCTGCCGGCATTGCGGGATACGCGCTGCCGGGACGCATTACGGCCGTGGCGCTCACCAAGCTCAACTTCCGCGTGCGCCGACCAGTCGACGCCGCCCGCGTGCGCATTCTGGCAGGCGACGAAGAACTGTTCGCCGGCAAGGTCCGCCCGTTTAAACCGAGCGTTATGGAAAGCTTCCCGCTGCCGGCAAAGGCGATTCAGCGCGCACTCGACCTGGGCGCAAGCGAGCTTGTCCTGTCTGTCGACCCCGTTGAGGAGGCATAGTTCATGAGCACAAATGTGACCGAGACATTGCAGTTCAACTGCACCACCTGCCCATCCGAGTGCCTCCTGACCGTAGAGATGGAGCGCGATGCCAACGGTGCCGTAACAGCGGTGCGCTCCGTGACCGGCAACAGCTGCCCGCGCGGTGATAAGTTCGCGCATCAAGAGCTCATCTGCCCCATGCGCGTGCTCATCACCACCGTGGCCGCATCCGGCGGCGACGAAGCCCTACTCCCCGTTCGCACGGCCGAAGCCATCCCGCTAGAACTCCACGCCCAGGCCATGGACCTCATCCGCGGCGTGGTCGTCGAGGCCCCCATCCGCATGGGCGACGTTGTCCTACCCAACCTCCTCAACACGGGCATCGACCTCATCGCCAGCATGGACATCGACCCCGCCTAAGCAGCTAATTAAAGACGGGACTCTTTTAGCTACTTTTGCCCGCACGCTTGCTAGGCTGGTCATGCCAAGGAGTGTCCCGAAGTGCCGGCATAAAAGGAGCGTCCCTATGTGCCGGGCTTGGGATACCATGGTGGCAGCCTAGCGAAAGGATGTTTCATGGCACATGTCGATGACCAGCGTGTGGCGCGCGTGCTCGATGCACTCGAGGCTCAGCACCCCGGCGCGCAGCTGCTCGTAAACGACCCGTGGTCGATTTACTATCTGACCGGTTTTTATGCCGATATGTTCGAGCGTTTTTGTGGCGTGCTGCTCGCGCGCAATACCGAGCCAGTGATCCTAGTCAACGCGCTGCATCAGCTGCCCGAGTATGATAATGCGCGCGTCACCTATCACACCGATACCGACATCGTGGGCGACGCCATCGCTCGCGAGGTCGATCCGACCAAACCGCTCGGCATCGACACCGTCATGCGTTCCGGCTTTTTGATGCCGCTCATGGATCGTCGCGCCGCGAGCGAGTTCTTCCTGGGCGACTTTGCCGTCTCCGCCGCACGCGCCCACAAGGATGCCGCCGAGCAGGAGCTCATGCGCGTGTCCTCGGCCGCCAACGACGCCGTGATGGCCGATGCCATCAAACTCGTCCACGAAGGCGTAACGGAGCGCGAAATTGCCGACCAGATGCTCGGCCTGTACCGCAACCACGGCTGCGAGGGCTTTAGCTTTCCGCCCATCGTGAGCTTTGGCACCAACGCCGGCGATCCGCACCACGAGCCCGACGACACCGTACTCAAGCGTGGCGACGTGGTGCTGTTCGACATTGGCGGACGCCGCTGCAACTACTGCTCGGACATGACGCGTACATTCTTTTGGGGCGAGCCGGACGAGGAGACGGAGCGCATCTACGATATCGTGCGCCGCGCCAACGAGGCCGCCGAGGCGCTCATCGCGCCGGGCGTGCGTATGTGCGACCTGGACCGTGCCGCACGCGACGTGATTGAGGATGCGGGCTACGGCAAGTACTTTACGCACCGCCTGGGCCACTCGATCGGCCTGCAGGACCACGAGCCGGGCGACGTCTCGCTCGTCAACGAGCAGGTCGTAGAGCCGGGCATGACGTTCTCCATCGAACCGGGTATATACCTCCCCGGTCACACCGGCGTCCGCATCGAGGACCTGGCCCTGGTGACCGAGAACGGCGTCGAGATTCTCAACGCCTACCCCCACGATCCGGTCCGTCTGGACTAGGCAATGCGGCAAAGGCGCTGTCCCTTTGCCGCATCCCACCAATACCGCGCCACAAAAACGGCCTATCTACTACGTTTAACCCGCAAGGGTCGACCATGCGGGAATTTTTTGAAAATCGACAAGCTATCTACCTGCGGTTTTAATTTCACAATGCTCCGCGTGGTCGAGGGTAGTCGGTAAAACGTAGTAAATAGGCCCATTTCGTGGCGAGCAAGTCAACTCGAGGCGCAGGGCAGCCAAAAAAGCCCCGTCCCAAATTGACTGCTTTTGAGTTGCGGTGATATACGGACCGTTTGAGGCTTCTGGCTTGTAAAACAGTCCGTATTTCACCGCAACTGATGAGGGGATGGGTTAACGGAGCAGCCCCGCTACTTCGCCGGCTAGGGTGATGGTACCGGCTGCTACGAAAGGCTCGCCCGCGGCATCGAAAGCCGCGAGGGCCTCGGATACGCTGGGGTACACGCCCGCGAGCTTGTCGGCGTCCACCAGGGAGGCAAGCTCCTGTGCGGGCAAGGCGCGATCGGAATCGGTCTGGGTTACGACCACGCGGGGGAACGCCGGAACCAGAACGTCAACGATACCCGCCACGTCCTTATCGGCCAGCGCGGCGCACAGCAGCGTGGGGCGATTCTCTACGCACGAATCGATCTCGTCCAGTGCGCTCACAAAGTTCTCGCAGCTCTGAGGGTTATGACAGGCGTCGATCAGCTTGAGCGGATCGGTTCCCAGCACATCAAAGCGACCCGGCGTGGGGCAGGCCATAAGCGACGCATCGAGCTTGTCGTGGTCGAGCTCGCGACCCAGATACCCCTCGCACAGCATGATCGCACACGCGGCATTCTGCGGCTGATACGCCGGCTTGACCATGCTCGACGTATAGATGGCACGCGGCGAGGTGCAGCTGAACTCCACCGTGTCGCCCACATGTGCCGGCACCTTGGTCGTGGCATGGTTCACCACCAGCGGCACTATGCCGCACTCGCGACAACGTGCATCCATCACGCGCTGAACGCTCGCCTCGTGCGTGCCCTCGCCCAGCACAACCAGGCGTCCGGGCTTAATGACCGCAGCCTTCTCCCCCGCAATGGCCTCGAGCGTATCGCCCAAAATGCGTGTGTGGTCGAGTCCAATGCCCGTAATGGCAACGGCGACGGGATCGGTCGCGCTCGTGGCGTCCCAGCGTCCGCCCATGCCGACCTCGAGCACGGCAACATCCACCGCGGCCTCAGCAAACACGACAAGTGCGGCAGCCGTCAGCAGGTCAAACGGCGTAATGGAATAGGCGCGCTCCCCCGCCGCAACACGACGGGCATTCACGCGATGTCCCGCCTCAACAGCAGCAGAAACACCACGGGCAAACGACTCGTCGCTCACAACGCGCCCATCAACCTCCATGCGCTCGGGATAGCGCACCAGCTGCGGCGACGTATACAGCGCGGTCTTTAACCCCTCACCACGCAAGATAGCAGCCGAAAAACGCGTGGTCGAAGTCTTGCCATTGGTACCGGCAACCTGAATGCAATCAAAATATTCGTCCGGACGCCCCAGCTCATCAAGCATATCGACAACCGTCTCAAGCAAAGGACCAGCATCCCCAGAAATCCGCCCCGTATCAGCAGCCAGCCCAACAGCCTCATCAAATGAAAGCAAATCAAACTCAAAAGGAACGGTATACAAGCCGGAACGCTTAGGCATTTTTAGAACCGCCATTCATAGAAAAATAAAACAGTATAGGTTGAGGATAGTCAGCGAAAACGCCTCTGATGAGCCAAGGTGCCGTGAAACAAGGGCGCATAGGGCTTATGCCCATGCGCCCGAAGTTGAACGGCAGATTGGCCATCAGAGGCGTTTGCAGCGTCGAGTCAGCCGCCGTTCGTTAGAACGGCGGAATAGGTGTCCGCAGTAGCGAGCAATGCCCCAAACCGCGTCCCCCAGTACCGCTTACGAGAAGTCAGCAACCTGCGAGGTCAGCGCCGCCAGGATCTCCTTGAGCTCAGCTGCACGGTCCCTCTTCTTTTGGACCACCGCGGGCGCGGCCTTGGCCACAAAGCCCTCGTTGGACAGCGTCTTCTCGCAGCCGGCAAGCTCCTTCTGAGCCGCGGCGATTTCCTTCTCCAGACGCGCCTTCTCGGCCGAAAGGTCAACCTTGCCCTCGAGCACCACAAAGACCTCGACGCCGCTATCGACCACGGCAATGCTCGCGGCCGGCTTCTCAACGTCGGTACCCATAACCAGCGAGGCGGTGTTGGCCAGCGGCTCGATGGTCGAGCGCAGACTCTCGAGCTTCTCGATGTCCTCGGCGCCGGCGCGCACGACCACGTCGAGCTCGGCCTTGGGGCTCAAGCGATAGCGCGAACGCGTGGCGCGGGCGGCAGACACGACGGTGCGGCACAGCTCAAACGCGCGCTCGGCGTCCTCGTCAACATACTTAGCGTAGTCGGCGGGCTCGGGCCACTTGGCGATCATGAGCGCCTCGGCGCGGTCCACGTTGCCCTCGGCATCCAGGTCGAGAACGCTTGCCGGCATGTTGTCCCAGATCTCCTCGGTGACAAACGGCATGAGCGGGTGCATCAGGCGAATGGAGGTGTCAAGCACAAAGATCAGGTTGCGCTGCGCCTGCAGACGGCCCTCGCCCTTCAGGCGAGCCTTGGTGACCTCGACGTACCAGTCACAGACCTCGTTCCAGAAGAACTGCTGCACGCCGCGCGCCATGTCGCCAAAGGTGTACTTCTCAATACCCTCGGTGACCATCTTCACGGCCTTGGCCAGGCGGCTGAACATCCAGGCGTCGGCCGGCGTCTCAACGACGGGCTCGCCGGGCGTGTAGCCCTCCATGTTCATAAGCAGGAAGCGGCTGGCGTTCCAGATCTTGGTCACAAAGCTCTTGGCCTGCTCGGTGCGCGGGCTGTCGATGAGCTTCTTGGTCTTCTTATCGATGTTCGCGTCGAACTTGACGTCCTGGTTGTTAGTGCACAGCGTGAGCAGGTTGTAACGCATGGCGTCGGCGCCGTACATGCCAATGAGGTCCATGGGGTCAACGCCGTTACCCTTGGACTTGGACATGCGGCTGCCGTCCTTGGCCAGGATCGTCGGGTAGATGACAACGTCCTTAAACGGCACCTCGTCCAGGAAGTACAGCGAGCTCATGACCATGCGGGCGACCCACAGCGCGATGATGTCGCGAGCGGTGACGAGCGCCGTCGTGGGGTGATGGCCCTCGAGCAGCTCCGGCTTTTGCGGCCAGCCCTGCGTGGCAAAGGTCCACAGCTGCGAGCTGAACCAGGTGTCCAGCACGTTCTCGTCCTGGTGCACGTGATGGCCGCCGCACTTGGGGCACACGTCGGTGTCCTCGGTCAGGGCGTCCTCCCAGCCGCAGTCCTCGCAGTAGAACACGGGAATGCGGTGGCCCCACCACAGCTGGCGGCTAATGCACCAGTCCTTAAGGTTCTCCATCCAGGTGGTGTAGGTCTGCGTCCAGCGCGCGGGGTGGAAGGTGACCTTGCCGGAGTTTACGGCGTCGAGCGCCGGCCCCTTGAGCTTGTCGACGGCGACGAACCACTGCTCGGACAGCCACGGCTCCAGGGCGGAGTCGCAACGGTAGCAGTGCATGACGGAGTGGTCGAGTTCTTCGACGTGATCGAGCAGGCCGTGCTCGTCAAACCACTTGACAACGGCCTCGCGGCACTCGTCGCGATTCATGCCGGTAAACTCGCCGTAGCCCTCGACAACTACCGCGTGCTCATCGAAGATATTGATCTGCGGCAGGTCATGGGCCTGACCCATGGCGTAGTCGTTGGGGTCGTGGGCCGGGGTGACCTTGACGAAGCCGGAGCCAAAGTTGGCGTCGACATGCCAATCCTCAAAGATGGGAATCTCACGGTCGACGATGGGGAGCTTGACGGTCTTACCCACGAAGGCGGCCTTCTCGGGATCCTTCGGGGAGACGGCAACGCCCGTGTCGCCGAGCATGGTCTCGGGACGGGTGGTAGCGACGACGATGTAGTCCTGGCCGTTGACCGGCTCGGTCAGCGGGTAGCGCAGGTGCCACAGATGGCCCTTCTCGTCCTTGTACTCAGCCTCGTCGTCCGAGATAGCGGTAGTGCAGTTGGGGCACCAGTTGACGATGCGCTTGCCGCGGTAGATCAGGCCGTCGTGGTACCAGTCGCAGAAGACCTTACGCACGGCCTGGGCATAGTCCTCGTCCATGGTGAAGCGCTCGTTGTCGAAGTCGACGGAGCAGCCCATGCGCTTAATCTGCTCGACGATGATGCCGCCGTACTCGTGAGTCCAGTCCCAGCAGGCGTCGACGAACTTGTCGCGGCCGATCTCCAAGCGGCTGATGCCCTCGCTCTTGAGCTTCTTATCGACCTTGGTCTGCGTAGCGATACCGGCGTGGTCGGTGCCCAGCACCCAGCGCGTGGACTTGCCGCGCATGCGAGCCATACGAATGATGGCGTCCTGGATGGAGTCGTCGGTGGCATGGCCCATGTGGAGCTTGCCGGTCACGTTGGGAGGCGGAATGGTGACGGTGCAGTCGCCCACGCCCTCACGGCGCTTGTAGTAGCCGCCGTCGAGCCACTTCTGCAGGATCGCCGGCTCGTTGGTCGACGGATCGTAGTTCTTGGGCATTTCTTCCATATATCTCTCCCTTGCCCGTCGGGGAGGAATGTAGGCCCGCTAGGGTCTGCATTCCTCCCCTTAGGTATCGATTACTTCAGTCTGATATGACTTCGCTGAGGCTTAAACAAACACACAGAATAACACAGGTAGTTGGGTGTTTTGCGTATATATAAAATAGCCTCCGACCGCGGATGGTCGGAGGCTATTTGCAAGCACGTTTTTGGCAGGTTTACCCGTAAATGCGTTGGGGCTGTTCTTCGCCCTTAACCGCCGCTTCGGTCACGATGACCTTGGCGACACCCTCCTCGCTGGGGAGGTCGAACATCGTCTGCTGAAGCACGTCCTCGCAGATGGAACGCAGGCCGCGGGCGCCGGTCTTGCGGGCGAGCGCCATACGGGCGATCTCGTGAAGGGCCGCGGCCTCAAACTCAAGCTCAACGTCCTCGAGCTGGAACATCTTGCGGTACTGACGCACCACGGCGTTCTTGGGCTCGGTCAGAATCGACACCAGGTCGTCCTCGTCGAGCGCCTGCGTCTGGGTGACAACGGGCGTACGGCCCACGAACTCGGGGATCATGCCAAAGGCGTTGAGGTCCTGCGGGAGCACCTGACGCAGCAGGTCGTTCTCGTCGACCGAGGTGGGGCCGGCGATCTCGGAGTTAAAGCCCACGCCCTTGTTGCCCACGCGGTCGGCGATGATCTTGTCCAGACCCACAAAGGCACCGCCGCAGATAAACAGGATGTTAGTCGTGTCGATCTGCAGCAGCTCCTGCTGGGGATGCTTGCGGCCACCGGTAGGCGGAACGCTGGCCACCGTGCCCTCAAGAATCTTAAGCAGCGCCTGCTGAACACCCTCGCCCGAGACATCACGGGTAATGGAGAGGTTCTCGGCCTTGCGGGCGATCTTGTCAATCTCGTCCACGTAGATAATGCCCACCTGAGCGCGCTCAATGTCGCCATCGGCAGCATTGATGAGCTTAAGCAGGATGTTCTCCACGTCCTCGCCAACGTAACCAGCCTCGGTGAGCGCGGTGGCATCGGCGATGGCAAACGGCACCTCGAGGATGCGCGCGAGCGTCTGGGCCAACAGGGTCTTGCCGGTACCGGTGGGACCGAGCAGCAGGATGTTGGACTTGGCGAGCTCCACCTCGTCCATATCGTCGTCAAACTGACCGCCCATGCCCGATGCCTCGTCAAAGGCAGACACCGCGGCGCCGCCCTCGATCACGCGACGATAGTGGTTGTACACGGCAACCGACATGGCGCGCTTGGCGTCCTCTTGGCCCATGACATAAGCCGAAAGCTCGTCATAGATCTCGTGCGGCGTCGGCACGTGCGTGATGACCTGGCGGTCGTCCTCGAGCTCAAAGCCCTCGGTCTCGGGGTCCACAGCGGGCTGCCCGGCAGCCTGGCCGTGGTCGTTGAGGAAGCCCGGCAGCTTGCCATTGCGGGCAGCGTCCATAAAGTCCGAAGCCAGCGACTCCTCCAGAATCTCGGAGCAGGCGGCGACGCACTCGTCACAGATAAAGATGTTGGTCGGGCCCTTTACGAGGCGTCGGACCTGGCCCTGCTCTTTTCCGCAGAAGGAGCAGCGGATGGGGTTGCCGTTCTCGTCAAAGTTGTCCTGCATGTTTCCTGCCATCCTAGGCGTCCTTCGCGGCGAGATCGCGAGAGGTGACGATACGGTCAATCAGGCCGTAGTCGAGGGCCTCGGCAGCGGTCAGGTAGTTGTCGCGCTCGGTATCGGCCTGGACCTTCTCGATGGGCTGGCCCGAGGCGTCGGACAGAATCTGGTTGAGCTCGCGACGGGTCTTCTTGATCTCCTCGGCCACAATCTCAATCTCGGTCTGCTGGCCCTGGGCACCGCCGCTGGGCTGGTGAATCATGACTTTGGAGTGCGGCAGGCAGAAGCGCTTGCCCTTAGCGCCGGCCGAAAGCAGCACGGCGGCCATGGACGCGGCCATACCGACGCAGATGGTGGAGACCTGCGGCTTAATGAAGTTCATGGTGTCAAGAATCGCCAGGCCGGAGTAAACCTCGCCACCGGGCGAATTGATGTAGAGCGAGATATCCTTCTCGGCATCCTGGCTCTCAAGATGCAGTAGCTGGGCAACGACCAGGTTGGCGCTGACGGAGTTGATCTCCTCGCCCAAGAAGATAATGCGGTCGTTGAGCAGGCGCGAATAGATATCGTAGCTGCGCTCGCCGCGCGGCGTCTGCTCGATAACGTATGGCACGAGGGCGGAATCGAACTTGGCGATCATACGCATCTCCATTTCTCTTACGGACCAATAGTGGTTCTAGACAAACGTACGGTGCCCGCATGCTATGCATTGGCTGGCACCGTACGAAGCAACCGGATAACCGGTGTATAACTTTACCCCATCACGGGCGCACCCATGCGCTCGCGGGCAAGGTGGCGAGAATTACTCGGCGTCCTTGGCGGTCTCGTCGACCTCGGTCACCTTGGCGTTCTCGACCAGGTGGTCGACGGCCTTGGAGCGACGGATGGACTCACGGACGGCAGGCATGCGGCCATCGGCGATGAACTCGGCCTTGGAAGCCTCGACGTCCTTGACGCCGGCCTTCTCGAACTCGGCGTTTATGTCGTCCTCGGTGACCTCGATCTTGAGCTCGCGGGCAAGGGCGTCGAGAGCCAGGGACTCACGGGCAACGTCGTTAGCCTGTTTGTGCAGGTCGCCGATGAACTGCTCCATGGTCAGGCCGGAAGCGGGCAGCCAGGTGTCGAGCGTCATGCCACGGGCAGCGAGGTTGGACAGGAAGTTCTGGCCAAGCTCCTCAAAGACGGACTGCTCGTAGTCGGCGTCCATCTCGTCGAGCTGCAGGCGCTCGGCGAGAGCGGAGACGCAACGGTTCTCCTTCTCGGCCGGGAGGCGGGAAGCCTTGTCCTGCTCGATCTCGATCTTGATGGCGTCGCGCATGGCGTCGATGCTGTCGAAGCCAAAGTCGGACTTGACGAGCTCGTCGGTGAGCTCGGGGGTGTTGCGGACCTTGATGCCCTTGACGGTGACCTCGACGGTGTGGGTCTCGGCCTCCTCGCCCTCCTCGACCTCGTCGGTCCAGGTGACGGTCTTGACATCGTCAACGTTAGCGCCGATCAGGGCCTCGTTGAACTCGGCGGGGTTGCTGTCGCTACCGGCGATGAGCATGCGGCCCTCAGCAGCGAAGTTGTCGGCGTTCTCGACGGCCTTGAGGTCGACGGTGACGTAGTCCTCGGCCTCGACGGCGCGACCCTCAACGTCCTCGAAGGTGGCACGGTAGTTGAGGAGCATCTCGACCTGGTTGTTGATCTCGGACTCGGTGACCTCCGCAGGGGGCATCTCGATCTCGACAGCGTCGAAGGAGGAGAGCTCAGCGGCGGGACGCAGGGAGAACTCGACGGTGTAGGTGTAGTCCTCGTGATCCTTAGCGAGGTCGAGGTCCTTGTAGTCACCGCTCTTGGTGGGGACGATGTCCAGCTCGTTGAGGACGGCGGGCTCGTTGGCGGCGATCAGGTCGTTGGTGGCCTGAGCGAGGGTTGCCTCGGCGCCAAGAGCGGAGTCGATGACCGGACGGGGAGCCTTACCGGCGCGGAAGCCCGGGAAGCGGTACTTCTTGGCGGTGTCCTTGTAGGCCTTCTTGATCGCGGCGTCGACGTCGGCGGCCGGGATGGTGACCGTAGCGGTGAGCTTGGCGTCCTTGACGTCAGAAGCGGTGATGTTCAACACGTTCCTCCTCATACTGCCCAGCTTATCTGAGGTGCTGGTACCTTTATGCAACAAAGAGTCGCGACGGCGGGAGCCGACGCAGATGCGTTGGTGCGGGCGAAAGGACTCGAACCTTCACGGGAATCCCACCAGAACCTAAATCTGGCGCGTCTACCAATTCCGCCACGCCCGCATGAGCGCACAGACTAGGAATGATAGCAGATACGAACGGCAAGCGCACGCACACCTTTTACAGGCTCACGACCTCACCACGAGTGCAAAAGGCGGGGCGAGTTGCCCCACCCCGCCAATTACGACTTATTCGCTGACCCGCTACTCCCCCAGCAGGGCCTTCTCGGGCGTGATGGGCAGCGAGCGGACCTGGTGGCCGGTGGCGTGTGCCACGGCCGAGGCCACGGCGGCGAGCGGCGTGTTGATGACGACCTCGCCGATCGATTTGGCGCCAAACGGGCCCGTCGGCTCATAGCTCGGCTCAAAGGCCACGCGGATGCTGCCGATATCCAGGCGCGTGGGCAGCTTGTAGCTCATAAAGTTGCCGGTACGCAGACGGCCGCGGTCGTCGTGCTCGACAATCTCGTAGAGCGCGTGACCGATACCCTGGGCAATGCCGCCCTCGGCCTGGACGCGCGCGAGCGCCTCGTTGATCACGGTGCCGCAGTCGACGGCAGCCGCGTAGTCCACAACAGTCACCTTACCGGTGGCCTTGTCGACCTCGACCTCGGCAATGCCGGCCATAAACGGCGGAGGCGAAACGGGCAGGCAGGCAGAGGCATGCGAGGTCAGCGCGTCGCCGCCCTCGATGTTCTTAACGCACAAGTTGGCAAAGTCGCGCAGCGTGAGGTAGCGGTTCTGCTCGCGCGCGGCACGCTCGTCGGACAGGCGCACGTACTGGCCATCAAAGACCACGTCGGTTGCGTCCACGTCCCACATCTGGGCGGCCTTAGCGCAAATCTTCTCGCGCAGCTCGGTCGCGGCGTTCTTGGCGGCAAGGCCCGTCACGTAGGTACCGGAGCTCGCGTACGAGCCGGCGTCGAACGGCGACACGTCGGTATCCACGCCGCGCACCACGATCTGCGAGCTCTCCACGCCCAGCTCCTCGGCGGCAATCTGCGCCAGGATCGTGTCGACGCCCATGCCGTTATCGGTAGCGCCGGTGCCGATGGTAATGAAGCCATCCTCTTCCAGGCGCATGTCAATGCCGGCGATGTCCACGTTGGAGATGCCCGAGCCTTGCATGGTGAGCGCGCAGCCCAGGGCGCGCACGCGGTCGCCCAGGTCCACGGCCAGCGGCTTGTCGCGCCAGCCGATCATATCCATCGCGCGCAGCAGGCAGCGGTCGAGCGCGCAGGCGTTAAGCTTCTCGTTGTAGTACTGCGGCATGATCTCGCCCTCGCGCACCATGTTCTTGAGGCGCAGGTCGGCAGGATCCATGTGCAGCATGTCGGCGAGCTCGTTGACGGCGCTCTCCACGGCAAACTGGCCCTGGGTGGCACCGTAGCCACGATACGCGCCACCACGGTTGGTATTGGTGTAGACGGCGTCCCACCTAAAGCGGCTCGCCTTCACATGGTTGTAAATCGGCAGGCTCTTGTGGCCCGAAAGGCCGATCGTTGTGGTAGCGTGCTCGCCGTACGCGCCGGCGTTGGACAGCGTGTGCAAGTCGATGGCCGTGATGGTGCCGTCGTTCATGGCGCCCAGCTTAACGGTCATCTGCATCTGGTGGCGCGAGTTACCCGCGGTGATAGTCTCCTCGCGGGTGTAGCAGCAGTAGCTCGGACGGCCAGTCTGCTGGGTCACGAACGCAACGAAGATCTCGCAGCAGCCCGTCTGCTTGGAGCCAAAGCCGCCGCCGATGCGCGGCTTAATGACCTGCACCTGCGACTGCGGAATGTCGAGCGACTGCGCGACCATGCGGCGCACGTGGAAGGGCACCTGCGTCGAGGTGGTCACCGAGATGCGGCCGAAGGCGTCGGTCGTCGCAAAGGCGCGGAAGGTTTCCATGGGCGCGGTCTGCGTGGCCTGGCTGGTGTAAGTGCGCTCAAAGACGATGTCGCTCTGGGCGAAGGCCTCGTCCAGATCGCCATAATCGCTGGTACCGCTGCACACCAGGTTGCGCGGAACATCGCCGCCCTGCGGGAACATAAAGGTCACGTCGCCCTCGGGGTGGACCACGATGTCGTTATCGAGTGCCTGGGTAAAGTCGAGCAGGGGCTCGAGCACCTCGTAGTCGACCTTGATGAGCTTGAGCGCCTTATCGGCGGCCTCCTCGGTCTCGGCGGCGACGATCGCCACCTCTTCGTTTTGGTAGCGGACGAGGTTCTCGAGAATCAGACGGTCGTAGGGACTCGGCTGCGGATAGCTCTGGCCGGCAATGGTAAAACGGCGCTTGGGAACGTCCTCGTAGGTGTAGACGCCCACCACGCCGGGCACCTTCAGGGCGCGCGACGTATCGATGGAGCGGATCTTGGCGCGGGCATACGGGCTGCGCTTAAGTTTGACGATGAGCGCACCGGCGGGCACCATGTCGCCCGTGTAGACGGGACGGCCCTCGAGCAGGGCCTTCGAGTCCTTCTTGGGCTGCTTGTGGGTAATCTGCTTGTAGGTGACGCCGTCAGAGCTCGTGTCGTTGACCGGCAGCTCGGGCATCTCGAAGCCCACCTGCACGCCGGACTCGTTAAGAAAGCGGACGATGGCGCGCAGCTGGCTCTCGTAGCCGCTGCAGCGGCAGAGGTTGCCAGCCAGCTGGCGCGAGAGCTCCTCGCGCGTGGCGACGAGGCTCGGGTCCTCCTTGGCGGCGCGGGCAAGCGCCAGCACGTTCATGATGAGGCCGGGGGCGCAAAAACCGCACTGCTCGGCACCTTCGGAAGCCATCGCACGGGCAAGCGCCTCGGACTCGGCCTTGAGGCCCTCAAGCGTGGTGATGGTGTGGCCCTCAACACGGGCGGCGGGAACCGAGCAGCTCAGCACCGGGTCGCCGTCGAGCCACACCGTGCACAGACCGCAGTTGGTGGTCTCGCAGGCGCAACGCACCGACGCGCAACCCTGCTCGCGCAAAAGCGCAAAGAGCATGGTATCGGGGGCAATCTGAACCTTGACCTTGCGACCGTTGAGCGTAAAGGAAAGATCGATGAGTTTGGCAGCCATTAGCGCACCTCGCTAGAATCGACGCCGGGCACGCGGCGGCAGGAATACTCGTCCGTGGCGAACTTAGGGATCTGCACGCACTCGAGTTCGCGGGCAAGCGCGGCCGAAAGCTCGATGCCGGCGGCGCGGCGCACGGCCTGAATCGCCAGCGGGGCCGAGATGCGGCGGCGGTAGTCGGCCGAGCCCCACAGGTTGGTGCCGTAGCTCAGCGCGCGCACGGATGCGGCAAGGGCACGCAGCTCGTCCTCGGAAGGCTGCTCGGCGGTAAGGCCACATGCCTCGCCCTGCAGCAGGGTCGCGCGCAGCGGGCGGGCGCCCACGGTGACATGCCAGGTGTTATCCCACCAGGCGGCGGTGACGTTGAGCGAGGGGAAGTCGGTCGCGGCCTTGCGCACGGCCTCATAACTCGCACGGTAGTCGTGCTTGACGACCACGACGTGCTCGATCACGTCGCGCACGTAGCCCATGTTCACAAACTCGGCGAGCGGCACACGTCCGGCGCCCGTCAGCTCAACGTACGAATCGAGCGCCAAAAAGGCCGAGAGAACGTCCGAGAAGCCAAAGCGGCCGTAGATGCTGCCGCCCACCGTGGCGGTGTTGCGCAGCTGCACGCCCACGATGTCGTGGACGGCGAACTCGAAGACATTATTGACAAGCGCGTTGAGCCCGGCATGACGCTCGAGCTGGCGCAGGGTGCACATGGCACCGATGCGAAACTCGGTCTCGGTCTCCTCGATCTGATCGAGTCCACAGGCCGAAAGGTCAATCGCCGTCGCCACACGACGCGAACCCAGGCGCATCCAGATGCCGCCGCCCACAATCTTGTTGTTACGGTTCTTCTGCAAGAGCTCATAGGCTTCGGCCGCGTTTCCAACACGGACGTAGGTACCGAACTTGAGCACGTTCTCCCCCATCTCTTCACTTGTCCAGTACCTTTAAGTGTACCAAACGAGGGGGCATAGCTCGTGTCGGGACAAAATGAACCGTTTTCCTCCGTCGCATGCGGATCAAAAAAGGCTCCCAGCCAAGATGACTGGGAGCCTTCTGCGATGCTATATCGAGCGAAGATTTAGCAGACGCCCTGGGCGAGCATGGCGTCGGCGACCTTCAGGAAGCCGGCGATGTTGGCGCCCATGACGAAGTTGCCCTCCTCGCCGTACTCCTTGGCGGTGTCGTCCACGTTGTGGAACATGCCGCGCATGAGCTGCTCGAGCTTGCCGTCGACCTCCTCGAAGGTCCAGGACAGGTGCTCGGCGTTCTGGCTCATCTCCAGGCCGGACACGAGCACGCCGCCGGCGTTGGCAGCCTTACCGGGCATAAAGGCGACGCCGTTCTCCTGGAAGTAGGTCGTGGCCTCGATGGTCGTGGGCATGTTCGCGCCCTCGCCGACCACCTTGCAGCCGTTGGCGACGAGCGCCTGGGCGTCCTCGAGCAGCAGCGTGTTCTCGCGAGCGCAGGGCAGCGCGATGTCGCAGGGAAGCTGCCACACGCCGCGGCCGTCGCCCTCGTGCCACGTGGCATTGGGCTTCTCGTCAACGTACATAGCGAGCGTGACGCCCTTGTCGTGGCCGGAGCGCTTCTTGTTGTAGACATGCTCGAGCACGGTGTAGTCGATGCCGTCGGGATCCTCGACCCAGCCGTGGGTGTCGGAGCAAGCCAGGACCTTGCCGCCGAGCTGGGCGACCTTCTGGACCGCGTAGATAGCGACGTTACCGGAGCCGTGAACGATGACGTTCTTGCCCTCGAAGGACTCGCCGCGGCTCTTGAGGTACTCGTCCACAAAGTAGACCAGACCGTAGCCGGTGGCCTCGGTACGGGCAAGCGAGCCGCCAAAGGAGAGACCCTTGCCGGTGAGGACGCCGGTCCACTCGTTGGTCAGGCGCTTGTACTGACCGAACATGTAGGCAACCTCGCGGCCGCCAACGCCCAGGTCGCCGGCGGGAACGTCGGTGTTGGGGCCAATGTGGCGAAAGAGCTCGGTCATGAAGGACTGGCAGAAGTGCATGATCTCGTTGTTGGACTTGCCCTTGGGGTCAAAGTCGGAGCCGCCCTTGCCGCCGCCCATGGGAAGGGTGGTCAGGCTGTTCTTGAGGATCTGCTCCAGGCCCAGGAACTTGAGCATGCCCAGGGTGACCGTCGGGTTAAAGCGCAGGCCGCCCTTGTAGGGTCCAATAGCAGAGTTGAACTCGACACGATAGCCGCGGTTGACCTGAACCTTGCCCTGGTCATCGACCCAGGGGACACGGAACATAACGATGCGCTCGGGCTCGACGAGGCGCTCAAGCAGGGCGGCCTCCTCGTACTCGGGATGGGCGTCGAGCGCCGGCTGGATGGTGCCGAGGATCTCGGTCGCGGCCTGGATGAACTCAGGCTGCTCGGGATAGCGGGCCTTGAGCTCGTCGAGAACTTTCTGCGTGTAGCTCATGCTTCCTCCAATTGATGGAAAAGAAAGGTGTCGTTCGCGGCGCCTCATACGCCGCGAGCTTTATCGAGTATGGATAATATCGCACTGTTGCAGCAAAGTTTCGCATAAGCCGACGAGCAGATGTTTCGTTTTGATTACGATGCAGGTAGAAGCGTTTTTGAGCACCCGACGTACAAATCGCGTGTTTCGAAGCTGTTTCGTCCACGTGGTCCATACCACCACAAAGAGGACAGGCACCTTTGTGGCGGTTGGCAGGATGCGTTGGCGGGAACGTATGTGAATCGAACACATCCAAGACGTTTTGCACGCCTCACAACGGTTTTGAGGACCGCGGGGCCCACCGGAGCCCATCCGTTCCCAAACGTGGCGGTATTTTACCAAACGCGCAGTGTCGCGCCACGAAAACGGCCCATCTACTACGTTTAACCAGCAAGGGTAAACCATACCCACTTTTTCGTAACATCGGCAAGTCATCTACCTGCGGTTTTGTTTTTGCGGTTTTTGAAATGGTCGAGGGTAGTCACTTAAACGTAGTAGATAGGCCGGTTTTGTGGCGAGCGGCGATTCGGAGCCCTAGCGCAGGGATCTGAGACCGCCGGCCTCCTTGTTGAGCGTCGTAAAACGCACCGCATCCAGGTGCTCCAAGATGCTAATGGCTCGTTTGCGCGACACGCCTAAGGCCTCGCGCAGCACACTCGTCGTGGCAACGCCGCCAGCAGCCTCGATAGCCGCGGCGACGACCTCACGTGCATGGGCCTCGGCGGCGGCAGACAAGGCAACGTCGCGTTCGATCTTAACGATCGCGCGGTTGAGCGAAAGCTCGCGCAGGGCACGCGTCATGGTGTCGCGATCGAGCTGCAACTGTTCGCTCACCTCGGGAAGCGTCGGCGCATTAAGACCGGCCTCATCCAGCAGGGCCACGATACGCTGGCCAGCCTCGCGCACCACGCGTATCGCCGCGGCGGCGGAATGCGGGTCGAACACCTCGGCACCGTCGACGGCGCACACGCCACGTGCACAGCCCTCGGCAATAAGTGCCATCGCGACATCGTTACCGGCGCCCGGCCAAGCCGCGTGCGCGACCGCACCGGACGTAAAGCCGATCTCCTTGGGAGCCGCCGCGTGCATGGAGGACAAGGCCGCAGCCAGCACATCCATTGCAGCATCGAGAGCCGAGGCATCTGCGTAGAGCACCGCACCGCCCGCAGCAAGCTCGCACACGGCAGCCTGGTCCACAAGCCCACGCAAAACGATCTCGACCTCGCCGGTAACAAGATCGAGCGCTGCGGCAACACCGGCAGCAGCAACAGGCAGCGTTTGCAGCGCCAGCCACGCGTGTACGCCGTCCGCGACATCTCCGGACTCAAGCGCCGCATACAACGCGCGCTCCCCCGCCGACAGGACCCGCGCGCGGCGACAGCGCGATAGCAGGACGCGTCCGCCGCCAAGCAGCGAAATCGGCGAATACGACAGAATGACGGCATGATCGCCGGCGCGCAACGGCAGCGGCCGTTCCAGGCGCACCTGCACCACACGCGTCTCGCCGACCGCAATAGGCGGCTCGTCGTCTAAAAGCATAATGCGGCCGAGCACCCCAGCCGTGCCCGCCATAACGTGCACGCGTGTACCCGAAGCAAGAACGCCGGCTCGCACGCCATCGCGCCCCACATATGTCAGTTGCATCAAAAAGCGCAGCGTCTGGCCCACGCGACCCTCGACGCCGAGCATCTCGCCGCGCTTGAGGCCCGCCACGCCATCGCCCACCAGGTTCAGGGCGACGCGCTGGCCGGGAACCGCGCACTGGGTATCCCCGTGAACCTGCACCCCGCGCACGCGACAGCGCGTTTGCGACGGCAGCGCAACGAGCTCATCGCCAACCGAAACGGGACCGTCGTGCAGCGTACCCGTCACGACGGTTCCGGTGCCGCGGATGCTAAAGCAACGGTCGATGGGAAGACGGGGCGCGGCGCCCGAGCCAGCGGTCGCCTCCAGATGCTCCGACCAGCACGAACAAACCGTGTTATCGAGCGTCGTAAGCAGCTCGTCCAGGCCCTCGCCCGTCTTGGAGGACACCGGCACTATAGAGGCACCCGCAAACACGGTCCCGTCCAGAAACGCCTCGACATCGAGCTCCGCCAGCGCGGCAATCTCGTGGTCGGCCAAATCGCGCATCGTGAGTGCGACGACCATGCGCGTCACACCCAACAGCTCCAGAACCCGAACGTGCTCGCGGGTCTGCGGCATCACGCCCTCAACGGCCGAAACCGCCAGCAACGCAACGTCCACGCCGGTGGCGCCCTGCACCATGGCGCGCAGATAGTGCGCATGCCCGGGTACGTCGACCAAGCCGACAAGCTTGCCGCTGGGAAGCTCGAGCTCGCCAAAGCCGAGCTCAGTGGTCATGCCTCGGCGCCGTTCGACCTCCAGACGGTCGGGATTTTTGCCGGTCAGCGCCTCGATAAGGGCCGACTTTCCGTGGTCGACGTGTCCTGCCGTTCCGACGATAACGGGACATTCGACAAGCTCGCGCGCGGTCATCGACGCAAACCTGCCCGCACGGCATCCGCCAACGCAGACGCACACAGGTCAAGGTCGGTGTCGCGCAAAAGCGTGCGAACGTCAAAAAGCACCTGGTCGTGCCGCACGCGCGTCACAACCGGCGTATCGGGCTCCTGTACCATAGCGCGCTTTAGGCCATCGGCGGATAGACGCCCATCGACGGGACAGACGGCAACGCAAAAAGTTGGGAGCTCGACGGTCGGCAGCGAACCGCCGCCCGGAGCAGACACGCCCTCGACAACCTGCAGCTCCACCGCCTCCTCACACTGAGACTCGCGAAGCTTGCGCAGCATGCGGTCATGCAGGCGCTTGGCCTGACGCTCGAGCGGAGCCGGCGCGCCGGAAAGCATGTTGAGCACCGGGATCTCCCGCTGTGCCGTATCGAGACCGGTCACATACAAGCGCAAAGTGGCCTCGAGCGCCGCGAGTGTGAGCTTGCCGGGACGAAGCGCGCGCATGAGCGGATGCGAAGCGCAGACGGCGATTACTTGGGCGCTACCGAGAATAATGCCCGCCTGCGAGGCGCCGAGCAGCTTGTCGCCCGAGCACGAGACGACGTCAACGCCGGCGCAAAGCGAAGCGGATGTTGGCTGCTCCCCCGCATCGGCGAGCACCCCGTCTGCAAGCAACGCGCCCGAGCCCTGGTCCTCGTACAGCAACAGCCCGTGCTCATGCGCCAGCACGGAAAGCTCCGCCACCGAAACCTCCTCGTGGAAGCCTTCGATACGGTAGTTGGAAGGATGAACTTTCAGGATCATCGCCGTGTTGGGCGTAATGGCGCTTCGGTAATCATCCAGATGCGTGCGGTTAGTAGAACCCACCTCGACAAGTTTGGCACCCGAAGCCGCCATGATGTCGGGGATGCGGAAGCTGCCGCCCACCTCGACAAGCTCGCCACGGCTCACGATGACCTCTTTGCCGCACGCATGCGCGGCAAGCACCAGCAGCACCGCCGCGGCGTTGTTGTTGACAACCAGGGCGTCCTGCGCCCCCGTGAGCGTGCGCAGCAGACGCGCGGCATGCTCTTTGCGACCCCCACGGGCACAGGTCGCGACGTCATACTCAAGCGTGCTGTAGCCGCGGGCGACATCGGTCACCGCCTGCACCGCTGCGGGAGCGAGCGGGGCACGACCCAGATTGGTGTGAATCACAACGCCCGTCGCGTTGACAGCAGGGCGCAGGGTCGGCAGCGACAGTCGGTGGCACCGCCGCTCGATGGCCAAGGCAAGCTCGCGCTTGTTCCTAGCAGGAGCGCCAGAGCGAATCGCCGCGCGCTCGGCATCGAGCTCGGCGTCGATCGCCTCGCGCGCAATCGTGTCGCCCGCATCGCCGGCAGCCTTCATGACCGGCCACTCGACCAGCAGCTCGTGAACGGCGGGAATGGAGCGCAGGCGGTCGCGCACCTCGGCAGGCATGGATTCGCAGTCGCTCATGGAAAGCCTTTCGACATGTTCAATAAAAAGCAGGTCCCCCCTTGGTCGTCATCAGCCAAAAAGTGGCGACGCGCATACAAAAGGGACAGGTCCATTATGGCAGCTCGCGACAAGACGGCGAAGCGCCTCGTCCAAAACCTGCCAAAATAAACCTGTCCCTTTTTGGTCGGTTATGGCTTGGGGCCGTTAGGCCTCTTTGTTGGCGTAGATAAACCAGTAGCCCAGTGCCACGATCAGGGCGCCGCCCACGATATTGCCCAGCGTGGCAACGGAAAGGTTGAGCGCCAGCCCGGCGGCGTTGAGGGCATCGGCGCCGGCGATATCGGCTCCATAGCCGCAGGAGTGCATCAAAATGCCCATGGGCAAAAAGTACATGTTGGCAACGCAGTGCTCAAAACCGCAGGCCACAAAGGCGGCAATGGGCAGCAAAATGCCCACGACCTTATCGACCACGGTCTTGCCGGCAGTGCCGATCCATACGGCCAGGCAGACAAAGATGTTGCACAGAATGCCGCGGAAGAAGATGGTAACGGCGTCGATCGTAACCTTACCGGCGGCGACGCTCACCATGGCGTTGGCGACGGCCTCGCCGTTGAGCTTGTAAATAGCTGCCATGTAAATCAAAAAGACAACGAACAGGGCGCCGGCAAAATTGCCGATCCACACAATAGCCCAAGCCTTGAGCATCTGGACGAGCGTGATCTTGTTGCTCTTAAGCGCGCAGACCATAAGCGAGTTGCCGGTAAACAGCTCCGCGCCGCAAATAAGCACGAGCACCAGCCCCAGGCAAAAAGCAAGGCCACCCACAAAGCGCTGAGCGCCCCAGCCAAGGGACGCATCGCTCAGAAAGACCGTGAAGAACAGGCCGCCAAAGGCGATGAACGCGCCGGCGAACATGGCGAGCAAAAAGGCCTTCGAGACCGGCAGGTTGGCCTTGGTAACGCCTGCGGCCTCGGTCTTCGCCTCGATCGCGGCGGGCGCCAGGCAATCGGAGGTGGGGTATTCTGCCTTGCTCTGCGCCATGGCAATCACTACTTTCTTACGATTTGGGACAAACGCTCCTGGTTCATTTGCCCCGCGAGGTCGGACGGTATAAAAATAAACGCGAGCCAAATTAGCATATTGGCCTGCGATTATATAGCTTGGAGCGGGCGACGGGAAGTCCAAGGATTTGCTTCGCAAATCCTTGTTTCGCTGCGGGCCTTCGGCCCTTGCGTGCTGCGCTGGAAAATGCTCACGCATTTTCTCAGCTCCGCACCCTGGCGGGCTCGATTCCCGTCGCCCGGCGCGTAAACGAAAACAGCTCTGATCCCCAAAGGAAACCAAAGCCGTTAAAACAATTCTTATGGAGCGGGCGACGGGAATCGAACCCGCGTCATCAGCTTGGAAGGCTGGGGTTCTACCATTGAACTACGCCCGCAAGATATGGTCGGGACGACAGGATTTGAACCTGCGACATCCTGCTCCCAAAGCAGGCGCGCTACCAAACTGCGCCACGTCCCGAAGGTGTTGAGCAGCTAAGGCATAAACCTTGCGTGTCCCAAAGCGTAGGAAATTATAGGGGAGACTCCCCGCCTGTGCAAGCGGCGATATTCTAGCTCCTCGAATGTGCGACAAACCGGCTGTGGAGCAGGCCTATCACAAACGCCACCACGGCGACCGGCGCCCACGCGGCTCCAATGTCCGCCAACGGCAGCGCATCGAACGGTAGCCACGCGCCAGCAAAGAACGCGTCGCGGACCGAGGTGATCACGCTCTGCACCGCGACGACGCCGCCGACCCAGACCCATACCTGCGGATGCGCGTCGCAAAAACCGTGCACCAGGCCCATAAGCACCAGCACAATGGCAACGGGATACAAGGCATTGAGCATGGGCACCGAGAACATAAGAATCACGTCGAGGCCCACGTTGGAGAGCACGCACGAAAACGCTGCGAACACAAAGGCGAGAACCGCAAAGGGGCGGCGCATGGCCTCCTCAGAGGCCTCCGCTCCCCCTTCGACCACATACGTCTCGCAAAAGTAACGCGAGCAGCAGCTGATGAGGCCGATGCACACGTTCATGCAGGCGAGGAAGAAGATGGCGAAGACCACGACCGTGCCGGCAAGACCAAAATGCATGGAGGCCGAACGGGCGAGGATGGCGGCGCCGTTGGTAGCGTCGGGCATCACGGTGCCGAGCTGCATACCGGCAAGGCCCAAGCCGCAGTAGATGATGGCCATGAGTACGCCGGCGATCACACCGGAACGCGAAATCTCGAAGGCCACGCGCTTGTCATCGGTAACACCCAACTCGTGGATGGTCTCGGCGATGATGATGCCAAAGGCGAGCGACGCGAGCAGGTCCATGGTCTGATAGCCAGTCAGAAAGCCCTGCACGGCAGCGCCTGCATCGTAGGGGGCCTGCGGCGCGGCAGCGGGACCCAGCGGCGAGATCACGGCAGCACCAACGACCAGCACGATGAGCGCAATGAGCGCGGGGCCCGTAATGCGGCCGAGCACGCGTGTGATGACGCCCGGGCGCAGCGTGAGCGCAAACGCGACGACAAAGAAGCCGACGGCAAACACCAGGCGCGCCGTGCCGAGCGAGACGCCCTCGGGCAGCAGCGGCACCAGCATCTCGAAGGCCGTGGAGCTCGTGCGCGGAATGGCAAGGCACGGGCCGATAGCCAGATACACCGCCGCGACAAAGAACTCGCCGAACTTGGGATGCACGCGGCCGGCAAGCTCGCGCGCCGTTCCGGCAAGTGCCACGGCGATAAAGCCCATGACGGGCAGGCCGATGGCGGCAATGAGAAAGCCGAGCATGGCGATCGGCGTGGCAGAACCCGCCTGCAGCGCCAGCAGCGGCGGAATAATAAGGTTACCGGCGCCAAAGAGCATCGAGAACAACGCAATGCCGACGGTAACGACATGGTCGGAGCGCAAACCACGCGGGGCGGATGAGGCCATAGGCACACCTTTCGGGTCGAAACAAAAACGGGACGGGCAAAAACACCCGTCCCGCAAGTATATACGCTTTAGCAGGCTAAATCGCGCAAAGCGTCAATCGCGATGTCGACTTCCTTATCCGTGTTGAAATACCCAAACGAGAAGCGGACGACACCCTGGCGCTCGGTCCCCAACGCACGGTGCATGAGCGGAGCGCAATGGGCACCGGGGCGCGTCGCAATCCCCCACCCTTGCATGAGCGCGTCCGAGATCTCGGCAGAGTCGATATCACCCACGTTGAGCGACACGATCGCAGAGTGCGCCGGCTGGTCAAAGGCACCGTAGAGCTTAATCCCCGGAATCTCGCACACACCGGCAAGGAAGCGATCGGCGAGCGCACGCTCGTGGGCAGCAATCGCCTCGACCCCACCCTGGGCCTCGATAAAGTCGAGGCCGGCAGAAAGGCCCGCGATGCCGTGGCCGTTGAGCGTGCCCGCCTCAAGGCGCGTGGGCCACTCAAGCGGCTGCAGCGCATCGAAACTGTGCATGCCCGTGCCGCCCATGGCCCACGGCGCCACGTCAATGCCCTCCGCCACGGCCAGCCCGCCGGTGCCTTGGGGTCCCATGAGCCCCTTGTGGCCGGTAAAGCACACGACGTCGAACCCCATGGCTTGCATATCGATATGCGCCGTACCGGCAGACTGAGAGGCATCGACGATCACCAACGCGCCGACCGCATGGGCGATGGCAGACACACGCGAAACGTCGACCGCGTTGCCGGTCACATTGGAAGCGTGCGTCACCACCACGGCACGCGTACCGGGCGTGACCAACCGCTCGAGCTCGTCGTAGTCGAGCGCGCCGTTCGCGTCGCAGCCCGCATGCTCAACCGTCACACCCTGCTCCGTCGCCAAGCGATTGAGCGGACGCAGCACCGAGTTGTGCTCAAGCACCGTCGTGACCACGCGGTCACCGGGACGCACCACGCCATTGATGGCGGTGTTGAGCGCAGCCGTGGAGTTGGGCGTAAAGCACACATGGTCCGCCCTCGGGCAGCCCAAAAGGCGCGCGAGCTTGGTACGGCAAGCGTGAATCGTACGAGCGGCATCGAGGGCACCCGACGTGGCACCGCGCCCGGCATTGCCGAGCGAGCACATCGCCTGCGTCACGGCATCGATGACCGTCTGAGGCTTGTGCATGGTCGTCGCCGCGTTATCCAGGTAGATCATCGCACGACCTCCCACATATCAATCACGGTATAGCCCTCGGTAGGAACGCCCGCCGCGGCGAGTTCGCCGCGCAGCAGCTCCTCATCGGCAGGCAACGCCTTCCACGCCAGACCACAGCCGGCAGCGACCTCCCCGGGCACGGGAATCGTTCGCCCGGGAAGGCCGCGCTCGATGCACAGGGACTCGCAGCCCATGGCGGCCGCCGTGGTGGGAAACGTGATGACAAGCGCCGGGCGCTTCTCCCTCATGGCAACTCCAACCAATACGCTACGGGCGCACAACGCGCACGGCCTGCTCCATCTTCTCCACGATCACGTACATGTTGGTGACCTCGCCCACCGCAAGCTGGTCTTTAATGCCATAGTGGTCCAGGCAGGTGCCGCAGGTAAGGATCTCGACGCCCTGCTCGGCCAGCCCCTTAAGGTCGTCGAGCACCGGAGAGCCCTCGACGGTGAGTTTGGCGCCGCCGTTATAGAACAGCATGGTCGCGGGCAGCTCCTCCTGCTGCGTCACGGCAAAGATAAACGCCTTCATGAGCTTGTGGCCCAGCTCGTCGTCGCCGCGGCCCATGCAGTCGGTGTAGACGGAAATGACGAGCTTGCCCTTGCCGGCGCTGGCGTCACAGAAGGCAGCGCCATCCTGCTCGGGATCAGCCACGGCAACGGCACCGGCGGTCGTGACGGTCACGTGCCACTCGG
Organism: Collinsella sp. AM23-17; assembly: GCF_003470945.1. Classification (NCBI taxonomy): domain Bacteria; kingdom Bacillati; phylum Actinomycetota; class Coriobacteriia; order Coriobacteriales; family Coriobacteriaceae; genus Collinsella; species Collinsella sp. AM23-17. The sequence continues at coordinate 30,220 of NZ_QRHU01000012.1, forward strand.
CGTCCGAGATCTTCTCAACCGAGGCCGTGCAGCCCTTCTCCTGCGCCATCTTGGAGATGTTCTTGACGGCGGTCTCGTTGTCGACCGAGGTCACCACGGCGCCCTCGCCATCGAGCTGCTTCAGGGCCTTGAGCGTCTTGACGACGGGCAGCGGGCAGGCATCGCCCATGGCATTGACTTCAATCTTGGTAGACATAGCTTTTCCTTTCGAATAAATCGTTTTAGAACGGTACATAGCTCAATAAACGTATCGTTAACGGACAACGCGAACAGCAGGACCGCCCGGCACCGGCTCGCACACGCGGCCGATTGTGGCGGCAACGCGCCCCTCGGCATGTAAACGACGCGCAAGCTCATCCACATCCGCCGCGGGCACCGCTATGAGCAAACCACCAGACGTCTGCGGATCGTAAAGCGCATCCAACATGCCCGGCTCCAGGTCCTCGTCGGCGGTCACGCGCGGGCCAAAGAAATCCTGGTTGCGGTAGGAGCCCGCGGGGATAATGCCCAGACGCGCCATGTCGAGCACCTGGTCAAAGAGCGGCACCGCCCCCGACGCAAGCTCAATCTGCACGCCCGAGCCCTCGGCCATCTCGCACGCATGCCCGATCAAGCCAAAGCCCGTGACGTCGGTACAGCCGTGAAGCTCGAGCCCCTCGGCCAGACGAATCGGCGCCTCGTTGAGGGTGCGCATCGAGTCAAACATGGCTGCGGCCTCGTCCTGCTCGATGAGCTTGCCCTTAATGGCCGTGGTGATGATGCCCGAGCCGATCGCCTTGGTCAGCAGCAGGACATCGCCCACGCGCGCACCGCTGTTGGCGAGCATGCGGTCGAGCGCGACAAAGCCGCTCACGGACAGACCGTACTTGGGCTCGTCGTCGTTGATGGTGTGGCCGCCCGCGATGGCGCAGCCAGCCTCGACGCACTTGTCGGCGCCGCCCGCCAGAATCTGGCCGGCGACCTCGATGCCCAGGCAGCTCGGGATGCACAGCAAGTTCATGGCATGGCTCGGCCGCCCGCCCATGGCGTAGATGTCCGACAGCGAGTTGGCCGCGGCGATCTGGCCAAACAGGAACGGGTCGTCGACCATCGGCGGGAAGAAGTCGATGGACTGCACGAGGCCAAGGTTCTCCCCTACGCGGAAGACGCTTGCATCGTCGGAGGTATCGAACCCCACGAGCAAGTTGTCGTTATGCACATTGGGTAAATCGCCCAGGACCTGGGCGAGGGCTCCGGGGGCCAACTTAGCGGCTCAACCGCTCGCGGCAGTCATAGACGTGAGCTTAATCTGATCGTCAGCCATCGATACCTCCTCTCATCGGTCAATCATTTTCTCCCAGTATACGCATGAATGCGAGCCTGGGGCGGATGCATTAATTGAGCGCCTGCGCGCGAATCGCCGCGCCGATGGCACCGGCAAAGCGAGCCTGGGGCGATGTGGTCACCGGCGACCCCAGTAGCTCGCCCAACCGCTCCACCACGAAGGCGTTCTCGCACAGGCCACCGGTCAGGTAGTACGGGGCGCCCGCGGCCTGCCCGGCCATGGTCGCCACGCGCGAGACCACGCTGTCGATCACGCCACGTGCGATGTTCTCGCGCGGCTCACCGCGACCGATCAGGCTGATAACCTCGCTTTCGGCAAATACCGTGCACATGCTGCTGATCTTGGTAGGCTCGCCGGAACGCGCCAGGTCGGCCATCTGCTGCTGGGAAATGCCTAGGCGGTCGGCCATGATCTCCAAAAAGCGCCCCGTGCCGGCAGCGCACTTGTCGTTCATGGCAAACTTGGCCACGCGGCCGCCTTTAAGCTGGATGACCTTGGTGTCCTGGCCCCCCACGTCAATCACCGTGCCGTGATCGCCAAACAGACGCACGGCACCGGTGCCGTGGCAGGTAATCTCGGTCACGACCTTGTGCGCATAGGGCACGGCAACACGGCCGTAGCCAGTCGCGACCACGCGAGCATCGTCGGCGCACACGTCATAGCCGGCCGCTGCCAGTGCCTCGCGCAGCCGCTCGGAAGCATCGACCGAGGAGAACCCGGTGGGCTGCACGCACGTCCACGCCGCCGAACCCTCCCCATCGACCACGGCAGCCTTAGCCGCCGTAGACCCGATATCGATCCCGATCCCTATCATGGCTCTCTCCTAATCAGCAAGAAAATCAAACGATCAGACACTGCTGCAACAACGGCCCTCTGGCGTCTGAGGTGCCCGAGATTCCGAGCGACAAGCCCGACGAAGCGTACTCAAGGTACGCGAGGAGGGTTGGAGCCGGAAGGTCGGGTGCCTCAGACGTCAGAGGGTTTCGATAAAGGCGGCGATGCGCGTCTCTATCTGGCCCATGTCGCCGTTGCTGTAGTCGGTCTCGATCTTCATATACGGAATACCCGCACCCTCGACGGCCTCCTGCATGCGTGCACTCTCCACGTTAAAGGTGTGGCACGCCTGGAGCACGCTCTCCACTACGCCATCGACGTGATACTTCTTGCACATGGCCAGCGTGTTCTCCATACGACCGTCGTTGGGCGTCATAACCGAGCAGTTGATATCCAGGTAGCGGTCGGCGATCGCACGCAGGATGTCGGGCGCATCCGGGTCGACCATCATGGCCGCCGTGCGCTCACCCGAGCAGTCATCCATACACACGACCACGCCGCCGTTGGACTCGATGGTGCGACCGATCTTGTTGATCACGCCGCCCACGGGGCAGCCGGTGATCAGGATGCGCTTGGCATCCGCCGCAACCGGGCGCTCGCCCGCGTCGTAGGCCTCGCGCAGCTTGGCAACCTTTTGCTCCAGTTGCTGCGTATAGGCCTCGATATCAAAGCTGAACGTACCGGCGAACATGGTGCTCATCAGGTCGACGCCGCTCATGGCCGCCGGCTGGTTGGCCTGCAGCGCAAACATCTCGAGCTGAGCCGCACGCAAACGGTTGCGACGACGGACGGCAGCGCGCAGGTCATCGTCGGTAATCGTGATGCCGTAGAAGCCCTCGAGTTCCTCCTTGAGCAGGCGGCACTCCTCGTACCAGCCCTCGCGCTCGTAGGCGCGGTCGCGACCCTGCGGAAGATGCAGAATGTGCGTGCGCTTAAGCTCGTTTAAGAGCTCGTACATCTTCTTCTTGCCGTCGCAGGTGGTCTCACCGATGATCATGTCGCTAAAGTACGTAAACGGGCACTTTTGCGAGTAGGCAAAGCCGTACGTCGATTTGATGAGCGGACACAGATTTGCCGGCAGCACTTTCTCGGCCTCGGGGATCACCTCATCGGACGTACCGCACAGAGCGACACTTGCGGCCCCCGCGGCATCGATAATCTCGAGCGGCGTATAGCTGCACAAAAAGCCGACCAGGCGATTGCCCGCCTGCTTATAATCCTTAACGCGAATAAACGCGGCCTTGCGCTGCTCGTTGAACTCCTCAAACGTGCTGGGCAACGGCTGCTCAATATTTTCCGACATATAACTCCTAAACCTTTTAACCAACCAAGGAAGCGGCTTTCCCAGGTGCCCGAGGTTGCCGTGAAAGAGGCGCGCCGCGTACTTTCGCACGCAAGCGACGGTTTGAACGGCAAGATCGGGTGCCTGGGAAAGCCGCCGGGACGGATAGCCCTAAATGGTTTCCAAGAAGGCCTCGATCCTGGTTTGCAGTTGGCCTGCATCCTCACCGGCGTAGTCGGTCGTGATGTGCATAAACGGAATGCCGGCTTCCTCGGCGGCCTTCTCCACGGCAAACGACTCCATCTCATAGAGCGTGCAGAACTGCAGGGCCACGTCGACGATGCCGTCGGCATGCAGGTCCTTGGCCATCTGGACAATGTCCTTCATACGCTGGTCGTTGGGCGTAAAGACGGCGCAGTTGATCTTAAAGTAGCGCTCGGCGATGGCATCGAGCATCTCGTCCACCGTCTCACCGGACTCGTCGACCAGGTCCTTGTAGTAGCGCGAGCCCGTGCAGGACTCCTCGCCTACCACAACGCCGCCGGCTTTCTCGATAAGGTTGAACAGCTTCCAGTTGGGCACGGCCATGGGCGTGCCGGTGTACAGAATGCGCTTGGTCCCCTTGGGCGCCACGCCCTCGCCGGCCTCGACACGCTGCTCGCACTCAGCCGCCATATCGTTAATGGCTCCGGTCAGACGTGGCGTGTCGTCCATAAAGGCGGCCTGAACGGTCAGCAGGCTGTCAAGACCGCTGATGGGCGCAGGGTCGGCAGCGCGCGTGGCAGCGAGGCGCTGCAGGGCGCGACGCTTCTCATTGACGGCGTGGATGGCGGCCTTCAGACGCTCAGGCGTAATCGTGACGCCGCACTCTTCCTCGATCTTGGCGGCGAGCTTCTTGACCTCGGCCTTCCAGGTCACGAGCGTTGACTCGTCGTGTACGTTGGGAATATCCATGACGTACATGTTCTTTTGCGTGGCAAAAAACTCATAGGCTTTCTTCTTGCCATCGCAGGTGTTCTCGCCTACCACCAAGTCACTCGACTCAATGTAGGGGCAGACCTCGCCCAGCTTAAAGCCGGCAAAGCTCTTGATAAGCGGGCAGGTGTTGCGCGGCAGATGCTCCTCGACCTTATCGGTTGCCCAATCGGCACCCGAGCACAGGCCCACGGGAATACCGTCGCAGGCGAGCACAATCTCCTCGGGCACGTACACGCAGAACGAACCGACGATTTTGGTGGCCTCGCCAGCCTCCTTCTTGTCGAACATCTCCTTAATACGGCCGCTGTGGATGTTGGTGGCCACAAAGTCCAGGTAGGACGTGGACTTGGGGCGATTGTTCTGCGTCAAGAACATATCGCCGTACATCTGGCCCACGGCGCCTAGCAGCATGTCGTGGTCGGCAAGATTCATGCCGAGGCTCTCCCACATCGGGTGGAAATCAAATTCTTCAGCCATAACGGTTCCCCTCTCGAACCAAAAACGGATAACAGCGGTATCGATGCACGACGGACGGCGATTGCCCGACCGTGCTCAAACCCGGAATTTTAGGGAACCTGCTTTGCGGTCGATTATTTAGTTGTGCGTCGTCTCTCCCGGAGCCGTGAACATACCTGCTCATATGCGACTCCGAGCCATATACAGGGCGCGCGCGGCAACGCGGCGAATGTATGTCGTCTGCGGCATGTGCGCACCCTCCTTTACAAGTTGAGGTCAACTATATCAACGGTCATCTACCATGCGAACACCGTTGACATTCGTACGACAGCGTCGTGTTCCGTCATTCAATAAATTATTATCTTGATTGATAAGAGTTTGTCATCCCTCATTCGGTGAACGGCAAAAACAAAGCCGCCGAGGCTTATATCCCCCGACGGCATTACCCGGCGCTATCGACAAACCAAATGAATCCTGCTCGCATCAAAATGCATGCGCAAGGTCTCCCCCGCCTGTGGCAACTCCTCTACAGGTACGCCCACCTTGTTGACCTTCCACTGCAGGCGAGTCGGCGCATCGGTACGTGGCACATCCAACAGCACCAAGCGCTCAAAACGCGAATCGCTCACACGGGCCACGTGCAAATCGTAGCTGTTGCGGCCCCGTTCGGCACGGTTGTCAACATGGAAGTAACTTGCACGAATCCCCAGGTACGCCACATCATCGGGGACCTCGCGGCCCACGTTAAAGGTCATGCCCCAATCGAGGGCCTCAACTTCTTCGTAGCCGATCTTGCGCGCACGGCTCGTGTTCTTGCAGCCCGTCAGGCGCAGCGCCGCCAGTGTCTGCGGGCGGCGAACTACGTCCTCGACAGAACCAATCTCCTCAATGTGCCCGCTATGCATCACGCAGATGCGTTGGCACAGGCGGCACGCTTCGTCGATGTCGTGGCTCACGTAGAGCACGGTGCGGTTGCACACGTCGAACAGGTCGAGCATGTTCTGCTCGAGCGCGCTCTTAAGGTAAGCATCGAGCGCGCTCATGGGCTCGTCGAACATAAAGATGCCCGGGTGCGCCGCCACCATGCGCGCGAGCGCCACGCGCTGCTGCTGGCCGCCCGAGAGGCGCGCGGGATAGCGATCGGCAAAATCGGCCAGACCGAAAATGCTCAGATAGCGCTCGGCGAGCGTTTTGCGCGCGGCGGCGTCACCCGCGTCCTTTACACCGGCGCATACGTTATCGGCCACCGTCATGTTGGGAAACAGCTGATAGTTTTGGAACAGCAGGGCACACTTGCGCTCCTGGGGCGACAGGTTGATACCCGCCGCCGAGTCAAAGAAGGTCACGCCGTTGACGACGATCTCGCCCTCGTCGGGCGTCTCCACGCCGGCAATGCAACGCAAGGTGCAGCTCTTGCCACAACCCGAGGCGCCCAGCAGCGCCACGCGCTCTTCGCCGGCCTCAAGCTGCATGTCGAGCATAAACCCGGGATAGCGTTTTTTGATATCCAAAACGAGCGACATAGCTTATCGACCTCCCTGCGGTGCTGCGTCATCGCGCATGAGCTCGGCCAGCGCCTCGCGATCGATACGCAGCGCATCGCCGCCCACTGGGTCGAGCGAATCGATCTGGCTACCCAGCTGCTTGGCCTGCTTGCGCTCCGCGTGGGACAGGCCGCGCTCGCGGTACTTTTGCGAATGCGCCGTGTACATATTGATGAACAAAATGACCAGGAAACTAAACACGATCACGACGACGACCCAAAAGAGGGCCACCGAGGTGTTGCCGCCCATCCACTCAAAGTAGATGGCGATAGGGATGGTCTGGGTAATGCCGGCGTAGTTGCCCGCAAAGAACAGGGTGCAGCCAAACTCGCCCATGGCACGCGCGAAGGCAAGCACCGCGCCGGCGGCAATCGAGGGCCAGCCGAGCGGCATCATGAGCTTGGTAAAGATGCGACACTCGGACCATCCCAAGGTTCGCGCGGCGTCGAGCATCTGCGTGTCGAGACTCTCGAAGGCTCCGAGTGCCGTACGATAGACGAGCGGAAACGACACAACGACGGCCGAAATAACCGCCGCGGGCCAGGTAAAGACGATCGAGATGCCGCGCGCGATCAGCCACTGGCCCACCCCGGTCGAGCGGCCAAACAGCATGAGGAGCAGAAAGCCGCAGACCGTGGGCGGCAGCACCATAGGAATCGTAAAGACCGAATCGAGCAGGCCCTTGATGCGACTCGAGGTACCCATAGTCTTCCACGCGGCAAACAAGCCCAGCGCAAAGGAGATCAGCAGGGCAAGGCCGCTCGTTTTGATAGACACCCAAAACGGGCGGTAGTCGATGCCGCCTAAAAAGGAGGCCAGAGAGGTCAAGGGCCCCTGCTCATCCCGCAACACGACAGACGATGCCTCTACCATTTGAGCGCTATCAAGCCAACGCGCGCCGCCCTTGGCATCACCCGAGGCCGATGCAACCACCACATAGCGGTCCCCATCCGCACCGCGCTCGTCAAAGCCATAGGTATAACCGCCGGCATCAAACATTGTTTCCGCCGTAACATACCAAGGAAGATCAACGTCCCCTAGCTGCGCACCTCCCATGGAGTTTGCGCTGTCGAGCTCGCAGACGAGGGCCTTGAGACCCGATACGCACTCGTTGTCCTGCGGATCCAATCCAAACTTCTCGACCGCCTTGGGCGATATCCACACCACAACGCGATCGGCAGCAGGCGCCACTACAAGGTCCACGTCCTCGTCAACGGGAAACCGGAAGCCCTCAGGCTGGCCCTCCATGGCACGAGCGGTCCCCTTGGCCAACCGCTCAAAACCCTCGATCCCATAGGAAAGCCCATGAGCGGTCGCAGCAACCTGGGCCCCGTCCTCAGCGTCCCCAGCAAACGCAAATCCCGGCACCCAGCAAAGCGCGAAGGTCAAAGCACAGGCGACAAGCATGCGGAATCTATTAAGCACGAAAAGCTCCAAGCGAATACAAGGACGGAGTGAAACACAAAACGATGGAATTATCGCGCCAAGCCGCACTACGCGGAAAGCTCAAAGCCGTACTTAGCCCAAATCTTCTGAGCCTTCTTGTTGGACAGGCAAAAGTCGATGAACGCCTTAGCCTCGTCGGCATGTTCGGAGCTCTCGGCAACGGCGCCCGGATACACGATGGGCTTGTGCGAGTCCTCGGGACACACGAACGCCTCCTCGATGCCGTCGTAGCGGAAGATATCGGAGCTGTAGACAAAACCGGCCACGCAGTCGCCTGTGGACACATAGGCGGCAGCGGTACCAACTTTGTCGGCCAGTGCGACCTTGTCGGCGATCTCGGGAGCATACTCGCCGTCGTCGCCTTCGGTGCCGGTGTAGAGGCCCACGGAAGCCAACGCCTGGTTGGCGTACTTGCCGGCGGGGACGGTCTTGGCGTCGCCGATGGCGATCTTGCCGTCCAGATTCGCGACGTCGGCGATGGCCTCGACCTTGGTGTCGGAGCCCTCGGCACGAATGATCACGAGGTCGTTGACGAACATATCCTCACGCGTGTCGGCATCGACGAGCTCGACGGTCTCAGCGTCATCCATGGTGCCCTTGGAAGCGGTGATGAGCACGTCGACCGTGGCACCGGCACGCATCTGCTCAACGAGGTCGCCGGATGCCTTAAACTGCGTGTCGGCAAAGGTGGTACCGGTCTGCTCGGTGTAGAGCTTCTGAACCTCGGGCAAAGCCTTCTCGAGCGAGTTGGCAGCAAAGACCTGCAGCTCGACGGTTTCCTTCTTGGAAGAGGCCTTGGCGGAGCCGGCATCGGAGCCGGTCGCCTCAGGCTCCTTGTTGCCGGAGCAGCCGGCAAGCCCAAGGCCGGCAGCGGCGACAGTAGAGAGCGAGACGAATCCGCGGCGAGAAACCATATCGAACATGTTCAACCCTTTCGGACCTTGTGCCCGGGTACCCCACCGCGGGCTTTATTCTGTAATTAAATTATACTTCGGTGCGAATAATGATTATGAGAAATTATTCTCTTCTGAGAATATAGCTTCAGGCATGCCTACAGAATGCCGTCCCCTTGGGCGCAAATAAAAAGCGGAGCAGCCGTTCAGGTCGCTCCGCCGCAGGTAAATCGCTTAGTTGGTATGTCCGCCGCCCGCTGTCATCTGAGCCGCATGCTCCAGCTGGTCCGCTATGGCCTCCCAGCTTTCGCGAGCGGCCTTCGTAGAACCGGGAAAGTTTACGACAAGTGTATGACCTCGTTGCATGCAAATAGCGCGCGAGAGCATGGCGCGGCGCGTCTTGGTCATCGAGTACGCACGGATCGCCTCGGCAATACCCGGCACCTCGCGATCGCAGACGGCACGCGTCGCCTCGGGCGTCACATCGCGCATCGAAAGCCCCGTGCCGCCGCAGGTGAGCACGACATTGGCGTGGCACTCATCGGCGGCTTCCACAATAGCATCACCAATCTCGCTGACGTCATCGCGCGCGACCACATGCGAGGCGACCGTCCATCCCTGCGCCTCGATAAGCTCCTCGAGTGCGGCACCGGCCTCGTCCTGGGCAAGGCCCCGCGTATCCGAACACGTCACGATCGATATCTTCAGCTCCATAGCATTCCTCCTACAACACGGCGCCCTCAGGCAGGTCGACACGCACGACATCCACGACGTCGCCCGCCTTGAGCTCGCACGGACCTTCGTCAATACGCAACAGGCAGTTGGCCCGCTGCATCGTGCCGAGCAACGCCGAATTCTGCGTCTTGGCCTCGGTCACCAACAGCTCACCGGTCTCGGAGTCGCGCAAAACCGTGGCGCGATCGAAGAAGCGGCGATGCTGTCGCTTTTTCACGCCGTGCGTGAGCGTCGCCTGCTGCACGGGACGCGCCCCCTCGGCAAAACCGCGCATCTTGCGAATCGCCGGGCGCGCGAGCATCTCAAAGCCCACATACGCCGCCGCGGGATTGCCCGAAAGCCCCAGATACGGCTTGCCGCCGAGCAAGCCAAACGTGATGGCCTTGCCCGGACGCATCGAGATGCGGTCAAACAGCACCTCGCCCTCGCGCCGGACGAGCGCCGTCACGAAATCGTAATCGCCCGCCGAGGCGCCACCGCTCGTAATGACAAAATCGCACTCCTGCACGGCACGATGCACCAGCTCGGCAATCGCCTGCTCATCATCGGGCGCAATGCCGTAGAACACGGGCTCGGCTCCTGCATCGAGCGCCTCGGCCATCAACGCCGACGAGTTGGAATCGCGAATCTGACCGCGCGCCGGTACCTTACTCGGTGTGACCAGTTCCGTCCCCAGCGAGATAATGCCCACGCGCGGAGCGGCATGCACCTTCACGCTCGCATACCCGGCGCTCGCCAGCAAGCCGGCGCCCGCCGGTGCCACAACCTCGCCGACACGCATCACGATATCGCCGGCATGCGCCTCCTCGGCGGCAGAGCGAACGTTCTCCCCCACCTTGGCAGGCGCCGAGAACCTCACACGCGAGCCCTCGTTGCCGTCGCCATCGAGCACATCGACGATCTCGTACTTCACCACGGCATCGGCACCTTCGGGTACCGGCGCGCCCGTCATGATGCGGACCGTCTCACCCGCGCCGATTGCGCCCTCAAACACACGGCCCGCGGCCTCGTGTCCGATAACGTCGAGCGTCACCGGCGCCTCGCCAGATGCCCGCGCCAAGTCCGACGAGCGCACGGCATATCCGTCCATAGCGCTGTTGGCAAACGGCGAGATGTCGATATCGGCCACCGCATCCTCGGCCAAGGGAAGACCGACGGCCTGCCACACGGGAATCTCGACGACTTCGGTGCGATTCACGTGCGACAAGACGATCGCCTGTGCGTCCTCCAACGGAATGAGTTTCTCAGCCATATGCACCTCTAGCATGCTGCGGCGCGCAACAAAAGCGCCGATTCTTTATGTTTATCTCAGTATAATCCCTCGCCGCCTGCTCAAGACCTGGCCCGCGGCCGCGAATACATCTGTCGGCCGCAAGCCGCGAAACAATACCAAAACCAACCTGCCGGTTTGTCACGTATGGCACGTTCTATAATGCTCGTGTTGCAACCTAAAAGAGGAACGTATGGCTTTTACCGACAAACCCGAAAGCGCAAACGAGGCGCAGGATCATTCCCAGTCGCTCGACGACGGCGGCTTTTTCTCCCTTAATGACGTCATCATGGCAGGCAGGCAACAGCTCACCCGCTCCGAGCATCTCTTGGCTGCCGACACGCGCCGCAACGCCCGCAACCTACTCGCGAGCGCCAAGTTGCTCGCGCTCGTCGTCATCGTCTCGCTCGCCATGGGCGTTGCCGCTTGGGCGTTTTTGGCCTCGCTGAATATCGCGACCGACTATCGCGAGCACCACGCGTGGGTCTACGCATTGCTTCCCGTTGTGGGCATTGCCACCGCATGGGTGTACAAAAACCACGGCCTTGCTGCCAAACGAGGCAACAACCTGGTCATCGACTCCGCTCTGGGCACACGCCTCATCCATATGCGCATGGCCGTCCTCACCTTCGTCTGCTCCACGCTCACGCACCTAACGGGTGGATCGGCCGGTCGCGAGGGAGCCGCGGTGCAGATTGGCGGCACCATCGCCAGCAACATCTCGAGCCTCGCCCACCTCAAAAAGCATGACCACCACGACCTCATGCTCGCCGGCATCTCGTCGGCCTTTGGCGCCGTATTCGGTTCGCCCCTTGCTGGAGCTTTCTTTGGCATGGAGATGTGCTTTATCGGCAAGATCGACTACACCGCGGGCATCTACTGCCTGGTCGCCTCGTTTACCGGCTACTTTACGTCACTCGCCCTGGGCACCCAGTACGAGAGCAACGTCATCGCCAGCGTTCCCGACATGACGCCCAGAACGGTTGCCATCGTCGTTATCGGAGCCATTGTCTTTGGCCTGACGGCGCGCCTCTTTGCCTGGTCGGTCCGCACGGTCAAGAACCTGTATGCGCGTTTTATCACCAACTATCTCGTCCGTGCGCTCGTCGGCGCACTCGTGGTGCTTGCGGCCTATGCGTTGCTTGACGCCTGGGAGTATGCCGGCCTTTCCACGTGGCTTTCGGGCGCCGGGTTTGCCGGCACCACCACCCTCGCCGACGCCGCCATCAAGCTCGTCGTAACGGCGCTCACCCTGGGTGCCGGTTTCCAAGGCGGCGAGGTCACGCCCCTGTTTGGCATCGGTGCGGCGCTCGGCGGATGGATTGGCTGCCTCGCTGGACTCGATCCGAGCTTTATGGCGGCCCTCGGCATGCTCGGCGTCTTCTGTGCCGGCCTCAACGTGCCCATCACCACCTGCATGATGGCTATCGACTTGTTCCATGGAACAGCCGCGGGCTTCTTTGTCATCGTCTCGTTTATTAGCTATCTCGTCGGCGGCCACCGTGGCGTGTACCCCGCGCAGCGCATCGTGTCGCCCAAGCGCCGCTCGCTTATCGTGGACGAGGGCGGAACGGTGGCAGAGGCTATCGAGCGCCACAATGACCTGATAGAGTAGACGTAAGTAATCGCCGTGCAGCCACAATCGGGGGCAATTCGACCCGAGCGCGACCGCACCGTCATGCCACACGCCGGGAGTCGCCCCATGCACGCAACTGACTTTGGTCGCACGATCATCATCGCCAATCCTGTCGCCCAGTCGGGCGCCGCGCGCGAGGTTGCCGAGCGCCTGCAACGCTTTTTGGACATGACGGCGCGCACGTCCCAGTTTGACCTAGTGCTGACCGAGTGCATGGGGCACGCCAAGGAGCTTGCCGCACAGGCTCAGGGATACCGCACCGTTATCGCCCTTGGCGGCGACGGCGTGATCCACGAGGTCGTCAATGGGCTCATGGCGCAGGAAGAGGCCATCCGTCCCGCCCTTGCCGTCCTGCCCGTGGGCTCCGGCAACGATTTTGCCCAGACGCTCGGAATCGACGATTTCTCCGGTAAGGATTTTGGCGCGCTGCTCACCTGCGAGCTGCAGCACCAGGATATCGGGCGCATTCGCTCATGGAACCCCGCAAGCGGAAGCGGCGAGGCTTCGGTTGAGTACTACGACCAGACGCTCTCGGTCGGCATCGATGCCGCCATCGGCCTGGGCACCACCGAGCTGCGCAAAAAGACCGGCTTGACGGGCGCGCCGCTCTACACCCTTTCGGGACTTGAGCAGTTTGGCCTGCGCTACCGCAACTACCCCATGACAGTCAGCTTTGACGGCGCGCCCGCCGAGCGCGTGAGGGCGATCATCATGGCGATTCAGCTTGGTCCTACCTATGGCTCGGGCTATCGCATCTGCCCCGATGCCGACCCCTGCGACGGCATGCTCGACGTCTGCTACGCCTGCGGCCCCGTCCCTCGCGCGGTAGCCCTGCCTATGTTCCTTTCGGCCAAGGACGGCCACCATACCAAGTTGCCACCGGTTCGCATGCGCCGCTGCCGCCATGCCGAGCTAACTTTTGAGGAGCCCGACTACCCCATCCAGGCCGACGGCGAGCCCGTTGACGCCTCGCGCATCGAGGTCGACGTCCTCGGCAGCGCCATCCAAGTTTGGCACCCTACCCGCTAGCAAGGCCAGTGGAACAAACGACTACTCGTCGCTGCCCGGCTTGCGTCGGTTGGCCTTTTTAATGGCATTGAAGTGCTTGTCATTGAGCCTGCGCTGACGAGAGCGCTGGGGCACCTTGGTCTTTACACGTCGACGCGGTGGACGTCCGCGTCGCTCGAGCTCGGCGTGCAGCTTGCGCAGGCAGCTCGCGCGATTTTGGAACTGGCTGCGGCTCTCGCGCGCCGTCACGGTAATCCCTGTGGGCACGTGCTTCATGCGCACCGCCGAGTCCGTCGTGTTCACGCCTTGTCCGCCCGGACCCGTCGCGCGAAACACCTGTACCTCGCAATCGCGCGCCAACTCTTCGGCCGCCATCGCGGCATAGCGCGCATACTCGCACCATCCCATCTTGTTCTCATCCATATCAATACCTCCCCTCATACAAAAAAATGTGACAAAGGGACAGTCCCTTTGTCACATCGCATACCAATCGCTTGTGTTGCGCGCTTAGGCGAAGGTGATCTCGCCGGTCTCGCAGTCCATATCGGCGATACGGGCCAGGCTCTCAACGCGGAAGCCACGCTCGCGGAGCTTATCGCCACCGCCCTGGAAGCCCTTCTCCACCGCAATGCCAATGCCGGATACCTCGGCACCCGCAGCCTCGCAGATCTTGATAAGACCCTCGAGCGCGCAGCCGTTGGCCAAGAAGTCGTCGATGATCAGGACCTTGTCGCCCTCGGACAGGAAGCGCTTGCCCACGATGACCGGATACTCCTTCTGCTTGGTAAAGGAGTAGATGGTCGTAGCATACTGCTCGCCGTCGAGGTTGATGGACTGTGCCTTCTTGGCAAAGACAACCGGCACGCCACCAAAATGCTGGGCTGCGATGCAAGCCATACCAATGCCCGAAGCCTCGATCGTCAGAATCTTGTTGATCTCGACATCCTTGAACAGACGGGCCCACTCAGCGCCCATGTGGTCGAACAGCTCAACGTCGCACTGGTGGTTGAGGAAGGCATCAACCTTAAGGACGTTACCGGCCTTTACGATGCCGTCATGGCGAATACGATCCTCAAGCTCCTGCATGGCGCAACCCCTTCTCGCGGCAACGATGCCGCGCGATTAATAAACGTTGTTCGATAGTCTACCACGGACCGACCCCCGCCCGCCCCACAAGCCGCATCGCACCACAAACCGGTCTTTTTGGGACGGCGCGAATCGTGGCAGACAGTCTCTCAACACACTAATGGCGGGCGCGCATCCTCACCAAACGCACCATGGCGAGCGCAAAACCCACAGCGGCCACAGCCATGAGCACATAGAACACCGAGCGAAAGCCGAACAGGAACACATCCGGACGGCCTGCAACGAAACTGGTCACGGACTCGCCCATCGCCACGCTCATCTGCCCATACAGGATATGCGATGCCGCTGTAATGCCCACTGCCATACCCGCATAGCGCGCCAGGCTACCCAGGCTGCCCGCAAAGCCGAGCGCTTCGCGCGGAGCCGAGCCCATATACAGCGAGTTATTGGGGCTCTGGAAAATCGACGTACCGCACGACATAAACGCGACGCAACACACGATCACAGGGATGGAAGAGTGCTCGTCGAGCGTGCTTACCGCAAAAAGACCGCATACGTACACGCCTAGGCCGACCGCCGTGGGGCCCTCGCAGCCAACACGGTCCGAAACCGTTCCCGAAAGCGGGCCGATAAAGGCATTCACCATTGGCAGCGCCAAAAACAGCAGGCCCGAAACGTCAGACCCAAACCCATGCGCATCCTGAAAATAGAACGGCAGAATAAACTCGGATGCGCCAATACCAACGAACACGATGAGCATGCAGGCAAGGTTGATGGTGAAAGCCGAATTTGCAAAGCAGCGGCGAGCAGCCTCGATCAGGGACATGGGGCACTCGCCGGCCTCCGGCTTAACATGCGGTAGCGTATAGAGCCCCACGATAAACGAGATGACTCCAATGGGCAGGTTGATGAGGAAGATGCTCTCCCAGGGAAAGCTTGCCACCAGCACGCCGCCGAGTACGGGGCCACACATCATGCCGAGGGCCACGAAGGTCGCGAGAATACCCATGGCACGGCCTCGTTCGCGCGCCGGAAACGACTCGGTGATGATACCCATGTTGTTGGCCATGGCCGCTGCGCAGCCGACGCCCTGCACAATGCGTGCCAGAATAAGAACTTCGAGCGAACTCGAAAGGCCGCAAAGCAGCGAGCCGGCCGTAAAAACGATTACGCCCAGCTGGAATACGCCCACCTTGCCGCGCACGTCGCCCAAGCGGCCAAACGGCAGCATAGCCACGCATGTCGCAAGCAGGTACACCGAGCTCACCAGCTGGATGCGGTCGAGGCCCACGCCCAGCTCCTTTTGCATCACGGGCAACGCCACGGTCACGACGGTCGAATCCAGACACGACATAAACGTCATGATGAGCACGGTAAACAGAATCGCCCATTTGTTCTTGCCATGGGTGTCGCCCTCAAGGGCAATGTGCTCGCGGCGCAGCTGCTCTGCGGTTTTCTCCATATCCATCCTTTCGAGTGGCGCAACGCAAAAACGGGGCCCCAATCGCCTACAAACAGTCGCGATTGGGGTCCCGCCTACGGAATCGGAACGAAAGATCGCCGAAGCTTTCTGCCAGCATCGGCGCCTTATGCGAACGCTAGCCTAGCACTGCTCGAGTGCCTGCTCAAGGTCGGCAATCAGATCGGCCGTATCCTCGAGGCCGCACGACAGGCGCACCATATCGGCGGAGATGCCGCAGGCGATGAGCTCCTCATCGTTCATCTGGCGGTGTGTGGCATTAGCGGGATGCAGGCAGCAGGTGCGGGCGTCAGCCACATGCGTGGCGATCTGGGCAAGTTTAAGGCTCTTCATAAAGGTCTCGGCCGCCGCGCGACCACCGTTAAAGCCAAAGCTCACAACGCCGCAGGTACCGTTGGGCATGTACTTCTGAGCCATGTCATAGTACTTATCGCCCTCCAGGCCCGGATAGCTCACGAAGCGTACCTTGGGATGGCTCTGCAGGAACTTGGCAACGGCCAGGCCGTTCTCACAATGACGCGGCATGCGTACATGCAGGCTCTCGAGCGAGCTGTTCAGGAAGAAGGCCGCCTGCGGGTTCTGCATGGGACCGAGGTCGCGCATGAGCTGCGCGGTGGCCTTGGTAATGAAGGCACCTTCGCGACCGAACTTCTCGGCATACGTCACGCCGTGGTAGCTCTCGTCGGGCGTGGTGAGACCCGGGAACTTATCCGCATGGGCCATCCAGTCAAACTGGCCGTGGTCAACGATCACGCCGCCCAGGTAGGCAGCATGTCCATCCATGTACTTGGTGGTGGAGTGCGCAACGATGTCGGCGCCCCACTCAAAGGGACGGCACATCACGGGTGTCGGGAAGGTGTTGTCGACCATCAGCGGCACGCCGTGGTCATGCGCGGCCTTGGCAAAGCGCTCAATATCGAGCACGGCAAGGGCGGGGTTGGCGATCGTCTCGCCAAAGACGAGCTTGGTGTTGGGCCGGAAGGCTGCCTCAAGCTCCTCGTCGGTGCAGTCGGGGGCGACGAACGTACAGGTCACGCCCATACGGCCCATGGTGTGGGCGAGCAGGTTATACGTACCGCCGTAAATGGCAGAGCTCGCGACCACATGATCACCGGCACCGGCCACGTTAAAGATCGCGAGGAAGTTCGCGGCCATGCCCGAACTCGTGAGCATCGCAGCGGTGCCGCCCTCCATCTCGCAGATCTTGGCGGCAACCAGATCGCACGTGGGGTTCTGCAAACGGCTGTAGAAGTAGCCCGACTCCTCTAGGTCAAACAGCTTGCCCATGTGCTCGGACGTGTCGTACTTCCACGTGGTGGACTGGTAGATGGGCACCTGGCGCGGCTCCGCATCGCCCGGATGATAGCCGCCCTGAACGCACGTGGTACCGATAGTCTGCTCGCACATATCCAACTCCCTTACTTGGGTTTTGTTTTATTCGGTTCACAATACCGCTACCCCGCACCCCTCTCAACCCATCCCGCCGATAGGTTATGGGACAAATTAATTGGGACAAATTAATCAGGTTTATTTGTCCCAAATCTTAAGAAAGTGTTCGATGGCGAAAAACAATGAGATATGCACTGCGGTCTCGATAAGCGAATGCGCCAGCAAGGGTACCATAGGCGGGTACACCGCAATCAAGGAGACACCGATGAAGCAGATTGATACCACTCAGCTCAACACTGCCACCTGCCAGGCTCAGGCTGCCGAATACCACGCCCGCGGCTTTAACTGCGCGCAGGCCGTCGCCTGCACGCTCGCGCCCGCCGTCGGGCTCGACCCCCAGGTCGCCTTTACCCTCACCGAGGGCTTTGGCGCCGGCATGGGCGGCATGACCGAAACTTGCGGTGCCATCTCGGGCGCCGTGGCCATCATGAGCTTTGTAATGAGCGATGGCATGGAAAACCCCAAGACCAAGGGCCAGACCTACAAACTGTCGCGCGAGATTGCCAAGCGCTTTGGCGAGAAGAACACGACGACCGTCTGCGGCACGCTCAAGGGCATCGGATCGGACAAGGGTCCGCTCCGCAGCTGTCCCGGTTGCATCGACGATGCCGTCGAAATCGCCTGTGATGTACTAAAGCAGCTCGCCGAGTAAACGGCAGCGACATAAAACGACGGTCGGTGTGCTTGGGATCCGTCCAAAAGCACGCCGACCGTCGCCGTTAGAACTCGGCAAATTCGGGAGTGCTGACCTCAATCTCCTCGCGCCCCGCCATAAGCTCGCGCATCTTAGCGCAAAACGACCCCTGCTCCCCCGCCTTAAACACCAAATGAAGTGTCACGGCATCCGCGTACTCGGTATCCGAAACCTTGGCACCGGAATCCTGGGCCAAGCGAAGCACCTGCTCATACTGCGGATAGGCCACATGCACGTCAACAGGCACGACACTCGTCATCTCGACGATCTGCCCGGCCTCCTGAGCCGCGGCCACCGCCGCTTGCGTCGCCGCAGTATAGGCGCGAACCAGGCCGCCCGGCCCCAACAGCGTGCCGCCAAAATAGCGCGTCACTACGCAGCAAACATTTTTGAGCTCCGCACCGCGCAACACCTCGAGCGTCGGCATACCGCTCGTGCGGCTCGGCTCACCATCATCGCTCTGGCGCTCGCGTCCATCGACCAAAATCCACGCGGAAACATTGTGTCGAGCGTCGTAATGACGCTTGCGAACCATCTCGATAAAGGCATTCGCCTCGTCCTCGGACTCAATATGGACCAGCTGGGCAATAAACCTGCTCTTGCGGTCCACAAACTCGCCCGAAGCCTCAATATTCGATTGCAGAGTAAAAAAGCTGTCCAACAAAGCCCCTCAACAACAAGCAAAGCAACAAACAGCCTCAATAATACGATAACCCTAGTAAAAAGAATGACAACGCCGATGATTCCGTCAACGAAAGCGAGAACCCGTCAGCGCGAGCAAGGTGCCTTGAAAGCCGAGGGCATTGACCTTATGGTCATGCCCGAAGGCTTGAAAGGCAGATTGCCGCGCTGACGGGTTCGCAGCGTCAACAAAAAAGCTGAGTGGGCCGATAAGCCGGGTTCTGTCGTGAACGGTCATTTATCTTGTCTGCACGTTACCGTGCAGCTCCACGCACGCTACCCGAACGCGGACCGGGCCGGCCCATAGCGTTCCTATTCGCGCTTGCTCCGGATGGGGCTTGCCAAGCCGCCGTGTTGCCACGACGCTGGTGGTCTCTTACACCACCGTTTCAGCTTTTCCCTTTACGCCTTGCGGCGCAGGTGGGAGTCTTCTTTTCTGCGGCGCTTTCCGTCGGATCACTCCGCCCGGCCGTTAGCCGGCATCCCGCCCTCTGGAGCCCGGACTTTCCTCACGCGTGCTGCAAGCAGCACATCGCGCGACCGTCTGGCCCACTCAGCAGTGCAAGAGTGTAGCACACCGTCAGCATAGGCAGCGGCACAACACAAGCGCTCGACACGATAAACCAAGAACCATGTCATGCAGTACAATAGGAACGCCGATGGGCAACGTTGTCAGTCGAGACGCGACCGCGCTCCGCACCCCTCCGTCTACTCGGTGCGTTCCCGCCTCCTCCCCGAGGCGGGATGTCGGCGTTTTTTCATGCACCGACAACTCAATAGCAAGCGAACAGCCCAAGCAGCGTTACGCGCAGGCACTACCGAACATCTCGGCAGTAAATGCAAAAAGGGACCCGTCCATTACGGACGGATCCCTTAAAACAAGTGATCGTCAAACCGATTTACTCGGCGTCGGTCTCCTCGTCCTTCTTCTCGGAAGGCAGCGGGGTAACCTCGATCTCGACGCCCAGAGTCTCAGCAGCGGACTTCATGGACAGGGAGATACGACGACGGTCGAGGTCGATCTCCATGACCTTGACCTGAACCTTGTCGCCCACGTGGGTGACCTGAGAAGGCTGATCGACGTGCTTGTTGGCCATCTCGGAGATGTGCACCAGGCCCTCGATGCCCTCGCCCAGGTCGACGAAAGCGCCGAACGGGACAAGCTTGGTCACCGTGCCCTCGACGATAGCGCCGACGGGGTACTTCTTGACCAGTGCGCGCCACGGATCCTCGGTGGTCTGCTTGAGACCCAGGGAGATGCGCTCGCGGTTGAGATCGACGTCGAGAACCTCGACCTCGACCTCCTGGCCGACCTTGACAACCTCGGAAGGATGGTTGACGTGGTTCCAGGAGAGCTCGGAGATGTGGATGAGGCCGTCGATACCGCCGAGGTCGACGAAGGCGCCGAAGTCGACGATGGAGGAAACAGTGCCCTGGAGACGCATGCCAGACTTGAGCTTGGACAGGATCTCGGAGCGCTCGGCCTTACGGGACTCCTCGAGCACGACGCGACGGGAGAGGACGACGTTGTTGCGGTTGCGGTCCATCTCGATGACGCGGGCCTCGATGCGGGTGCCCATGTAAGAGGTGAGGTCCTTGACGCGACGGAGGTCGACGAGGGAAGCGGGCAGGAAGCCGCGCAGGCCGATGTCGAGGATCAGGCCGCCCTTGACAACCTCGATAACCTCGCCCTCGACGTTCTCGCCGGAGTTGAACTTCTCCTCGATGCGGTTCCAAGCACGCTCGTACTCGGCACGCTTCTTGGACAGGACCAGACGACCGTCCTTGTCCTCCTTCTGGAGAACCAGGGCCTCGATGGGATCACCGAGTGCAACGATGTCTGCAGGGTTAGCGTCCTTGCGGATGGACAGCTCGCGGACCGGGATAACGCCCTCGGACTTGAATCCGATGTCAACGAGCACCTCGTCATGCTCGATCTTAACGACAGTGCCGTTAACGAGATCGCCCTCATCAAAGTCGGTAATCGTACCGTCGATGAGGTTGTTCATCTCCTCCTCGTTGACATCGTCAAGAGAGAAAATGGACGAGTTCTGAATCTCACTCAAAGGTGGACCCCTTTCGAACTACGGGGCCCCGATTGCTAGGACCTACAGAAGGGTGCGACAAGCACACAACGTTTAGGAACACTCGGGAGCCGACAGATACTGATGTGACGCTTATGCAATCACGTCCGTATAGATTACGGGGAAATCGCTTCGATTTCAAGCGTGAACTGCGATTTTTTACTCGTATGGAGACTTTTTCGCAATCTTGTGAACGACTGTCTCCACAAGTTGACGATGAGCAGCTAGGCACACTGCTTTGGGGTAAAGTATCCCAGACATACGATTCTGGAACGATTTTTCGAGAAAGGTGCCCGCGTGCTCAAAGCAGTCGTTTTCGATATGGACGAGACGCTTCTTAGCATCAACCTCAATGCGTTCATCCTTCGTTATTTTAAGGATGTCTCGTCGATGCTCGCGGATATCGGACGTCGCAGCCGCGGGGGCACGATGACGCGCCTCGGCACCATCCTGGTCGACCTCAACGCCAATCGCCGCAGCAGCACGGACAATCGCACCAATCTTGAGTTTTACCAGACCGAGGTCGAGCGCCGGTGCGGCATTTGCCTCTCGGACCCACTTATCTACGAGGCGTTTACCTACTACGATCACGAAGTTCTGCCGTACAAGAACGATGACATGATCAACGCAAAAGCCATGCCGGGCGCACATGCCGCGCTCCAGGCCGTACAGGATGCAGGACTGCGCTGCGCGCTCTTCACCAACCCCAGCTTTCCGCAGGGGGCCATCGAATGCCGCATGGGCTGGGGCGAGCTGACAGACGCGCCCTTCGAACTCGTAACGCACATGGGCAACGCCACGCGCTGCAAGCCCGATGCCACATATTATCTAGAGCAGCTGCAGGTCATGGGGCTCGAGCCACATGAGGTCCTCATGGTGGGCAACGACCCCAAGCGCGATTTCCCCAGCCCCGACTGCGGCATTCAAACCGCCTATGTGGGCCAAGGAAAGCCCGGCCGCGCCACCTGGCGTGGAACCATGGAAGACTTCGCCCGCGACTTTAACGCCGTAGCAGAAGCCTTCTACGAGCACCAAATAGCCGACGAACTAAGCTAGTCCCCAAATCAGGAATGAGACAAAAGGTCAGGTACGTTTGCCGCATGCTTCCTTACGTAGGCAGCGACTTGAGGACAAGATGCGATGCCCCGGCGTCCTAGGCCGTAATCATCTTGACGCGCTCGCCGATTTTGGCGTCGCGCTTGTCGGAGATAACAGTAAAGCCCTCCAGGTCGCACACCTTTACATTTGAAAACACATGGAACTTGGAGCTGTCGGCGAGTACATAACTCGCTTGGGAATTCCGCATCACAATGCGCTTTTTGATAGCCTCGGGATAACCAGGCGTCATGATGCCACGATCCTCGTCCACCGCGTTGACGCCTATAAACGCCCGGTCAAAGTACAGCTCACGCAACGCGTTCTCCACCATTGGCCCGGTCAGCGAGCAGGTAACGGGATTAAAGTCGCCGCCAATCACCACCACCTTAGCAGCAAGCTCGCCCGTAAACCTACATGCGTAGCCGTTGGTGGTGTAGATAGTCACTGGTTTGTCGACGAGCAGACTCAGGAGCGCCGTCGCGGTGGTACCGGAGTCGACATAGACCGTCTCACCGTCCTCGACCTCCGCTGCCGCACGACGCGCGATCAGGTCCTTCTCACTACTCCGCTGCGCGCCCTTTTCAAAGACACTCACCTCGCGAGCCGCAGAATGCAGTTTGACCGCACCGCCGGTCAGATACTCGATGCTCCCCCGCTTCTCGAGCTCCTTGAGGTCGCGGCGCAGCGTAGACATCGACACATCGGGCATAAAGGCCGCGAGCTCATCTATCTTGAGCAGGTCAGCCTCCTTTAGCTTATTAAGAATCAGTTCATGGCGCTCATACGGAATCATCGGCGTTCCTTCCTTTTCATCTATTTTCAAAGTTTAACCTAATCAAGCCAATCAAAAGCAAAAAGGGCCGCTGCCATATAAGCAGCGACCCTTTATCAGATGGAGGTCGGTCTTGGCCTTGAGCTCATGACGCAGGGTCTCAAAGCGAGATTAGGCGAGCTGATCGTCCTTGTCGGTGAAGATGTAGCCGAGTACGCCGGCGACAACAGCCGAGATAACCATGCCGATCATGGCGAAAGCGAAGTTTATCGGATCGGAGGAGACGAAGGCCGGGAACGTAGTGACGGAGCCAAAGACAAAGGCCGTGGTGACGACCTTGAAAAGGCCGAGGAACGCGCCGCCGCAGGCACCGCCGATGATCTGAGCCAGGAAGAGCTTCTTGTTCTTGACAAGCATGCCGAAGAGCGTGGGCTCGATGATGGCAGAGAGGCAGATGGTCACGGCACCGGTCATGGCAAAGCTCTTGAGCTTCTGATCACGGGCCTTGAGGAAGACGCCGAGGGCACAACCGATGACGGCAAAGTTGCAGGCAAAGGTGGCCGGGCAAATGTAGTCGAAGCCGTTGGAGGCGATATTGTTAATCATGATGGGGTTGACGGCCCAGTGAATACCCATCGAGACGAGCACGGACCAGCCGCCGCCCACCAGGATGCCAGCAAGCACGTTGGAGCGGGCGATGAGCCAGTTGACCACGAAGGCGATGCCCTCGCCGGCATAGACGCCCAAGGGGCCGATCACGAGCATGGTGGCGGGAACCATGATAATCAGCGAGACCGCGGGAAGCACGACGAGCTTAAGGGTCTCGGGCACATGCTCATCCAGGAACTTATAGAGGAACGAGTAAACCCAGATGGCGATGATGGCCGGGATAACGGTGGAGTTGTAGCTCATGAGCACCACGGGGATGCCGAAGAACTCGCTCATGGCGCCGTTGCCCGCATCGCCCATCAAGCCGATAAAATCGGGATAGAGCAAACAGGCGCAGATCAGAGCCGACAGGTACGGGCTCGCACCGAAGCGTTTGCCCGAGGAGAAGCCTAGAAGCACCGGCAGGAAGTAGAACACGCTCATCGAGAGGGTGTAGAGGATGGTGTAGGTACCCGTGCCCTCGGTGATAAGGCCAAGCTGAACCGCAAGGATTAGCAGGCCACGGAGGATACCGGAGCCGGCCATGGCGGGCAGCAGCGGAGCAAAGACGCCCGAGATAGCAGAGAAGATCCTGGAGACGATACCCTCATCGGAGGAGGTGCTCGTGGAGACCTCGGCGCCCGAGCCCTTGACGAGCGGCTCGAACTTCTCATAGAGCTTGGGCACCTCGGTGCCGATCAGCACTTGATACTGGCCGGCCGAGTTGACGGTGTTGACCACGCCGTCGACCTCCTTGACGGCCGCGTCGTCACACTTGGAATCGTCGCGTAGGTTCAGGCGAAGACGAGTGGCGCAGTGCGTCATGCCCGAGATGTTCTCGGGGCCGCCCACGGCGGCAAGAATGCCCTTGGCAGTAGCTTCCCAATCGCGTTTCATATAATGATTACCCCCCATCGTGCAGAAGAGCTCGCGCACGAGCGCGGCCGCTGCAAGCGCATCGTTTGCATCGATCACGGACTGAATCTTTTCCTGGCCCACGCTTTCCAGGGCGTCATTCATAAGCTTCATCATAACGAGGTTATGAGCGCACTCCCCTTCCGCATCCTCGATAATCGGGAACGTATCGAAGTAGACGGCGCGGTCAAAGGCGTACTTCTTGAGATAGAAGAGCATTTCGAGCATCTTGACAGGCGTAGCCATGCCAATCATGAGTCCGTCGTCCATCACGCCGTAACCATCGTTGAGGTGAATGCCGTAGAGCTTGCCGGCACGGCCGAAGATATCGGTAGCCATCGCGGGGTTCTCGTGCTTCATGAGCATGTGACAGTAATCGAGCGTGACACCCAGATTCTCGCGGTCCGCCGCGTTGAGGATCATGCCGGTGAGGCCCATCGTATCGATATAGGCGTAGCTGCGCTCCTCATAGGGCTTGTACTCGATGAAGATATGCAGGTCGGGCGCATAGTCGCAGACCGCCTGGAACGCCTTAACGAGGTTGTCAAACACGTGGGTGTAGTCGATCTGGAAGCTGTAGTCGAAGCCATCGTGGCCGAGCCAGATCGTCACGGTATCGCCGCCGCAGGTGCGACAGTAATCGCAGGCCTCATAGCAGAGCTTAAGCGCCTCTCCAGCGAGCGCGGGATCCTGGTTGCCCAGGTCCCCATTGATAAAATCGCTGCGAAAGCGAAGAGCCGTGCCGTTGAGCTTAAGGTCGTGTGCGTCGAGCTTGGCCTTCATCTCCTCGGCGGGGATGCCCACCACGTGCTCAGGGTAATTAAGGTCCACATGGGTGAGGCCGACAAGGGCCACATCCACCATCGCCTGATCCAGGAGGGCTACGACCAGCGCCAGGCGGTCCTGCTCATCTACGCATGGTGTCTACTGCTCTCCCTCGGCGCGATGGTGATCAACCAGGTCCCCGTGGGAGCCCGCGTGGTGATCTTCCTCTTGCTGTTCGCGTGCTCGGCGCTATTCGCCGCGCGCCTGCACCTGTTTGAGCCAGTACTGCGTCACCACTACAATCCCAAGACTCAGCGAGATGAGACCGTCACGCCCAAAGACCCCGCTTTCGCCGCCGAGGAGCGCGCGGCGCACGTGGCCCATGAGGAGCGGCTCGAGCATATCGAGGGGCTCCTTCCCAAGAAGGGAAACGACCCTGCGGGACGACAAGGCGAAAACCATCGTTGATTCCGGCAAGAGACGCCGTTTCTCTGGTAGCTTCATCTTCAACCAAGACCGACAATGCCGGCCGGGCACTCAACCCAAAAGGAGACAGCATGCCCAACGAGCTCAGCTATGAGGTCAGCCTCGAGCGCAGCAACCAGATCCGCGCCGACCTGCCGCAGCACCCCGAGAAGTACACCATGCTCACCGGCGACCGCCCCACCGGCCGCCTGCACCTCGGCCACTACTTCGGCACGCTCAAGAGCCGTGTCGAGCTGCAGGACATGGCCGTGCACACCAACGTGCTCATCGCCGACTACCAGGTCATCACCGACCGCGACAGCACCGATAACATCCAGGACAACGTGTACAACATGGTCATGGACTACCTTGCCTGCGGTATCGATCCCGACAAGACCATGATCTACGCGCACTCCGCCGTGCCCGCCGCCAACCAGCTCATGCTGCCGTTCCTGTCGCTGGTGTCCGAGGCCGAGCTGGCGCGCAACCCCACGGTCAAGGCCGAGATGGAGGCCTCGGGCCACGAGCTCACCGGCCTTCTGCTCACCTACCCGGTGCACCAGGCCTGCGACATCCTGTTCTGCAAGGGCAATGTGGTGCCCGTCGGTCGCGACCAGCTGCCGCACATCGAGCTCACCCGCACCATCGCCCGCCGCTTTAACAACCGCTACGGCAAGGTGTTCCCCGAGGTCGAAGCGCTGCTGTCCGAGACCCCGCTGCTGCCGGGCCTGGACGGTCGCAAGATGAGCAAGAGCTACGGTAACGCCATCAACATCTCGATGACCGCCGAGGAGACGGCCAAGCGCATCAAGAAGAGCCAGACCGACTCCGAGCGCATGATCACGTTCGATCCCGAGAACCGCCCCGGCGTGTCCGGCCTGCTTTCGACGGCCGCCATCTGCACCGGCCGTTCCGAGGTCGAGATTGCCGAGGAGATTGGCATGGGCGGCTCCGGCCAGCTCAAGAAGTACGTGACCGAGGCCGTCAACGAGCACTTCGCCCCCATCCGCGCGCGCCGCGAGGAGCTCGTGCAGGATATGGACTACGTCAAGGACGTCCTGCACGAGGGCAACCGCCGCGCCAACGAGATTGCCGAGCAGACCCTGGCCGAGGTTCAGGACGCCATGGGCATGGTGTACTAGCATGTACCGCCTTGTTGCAGGCGATATGGACGAGACCTTCCTCGACTCCAATCACGCCATCCCCGAGGCGAACATCCGCGCGCTCAAGCGCATGAAGGAGCTGGGGGTTCTGCTCGTCCCCTCAAGCGGGCGCTGGTACTCGTAGATGCGCAGCGCCAACGGTCAGGTGGAATGGATCTTGCGAGACGCCCTCAAACGCGCGGGAAGGCTGCCAAAGAAAGAGCCCTCGTTCAAGGGCACAACCAAAGGCGAGGAGGGCTAAGCCGGGAAGACAGGGCTCGGGCGCGGCCGACGTCGGGGCAAAGCCGCGCTCTGCCTCGCCAGCGCCGAGGCAGAGTTGAGCCCCGCCGCTCCAAAGTCGAGCCGAGCGGCGGGGCCAACACCAACCCAAAGCAAGCTCGCCCCCTCTATACGCACCAACCGGTCCCCGGAGGCACCCGCCTTTGGAGACCGTTCTTTTCCCAGCTAGATGTCGTATATAAAGCCTTTTGACAGCTCGATTTTGCCCCGTGGGGGTCAAATATAAAGACCTTTGATGGTACGATGCTCGCGTCAATGACATGGTGGCTCTCGACAGGGGTCACCCCGACCCTCTAGGGAGCAAACGCATGGAGCTGGGCTCGCACATCAAGGAGCATCGCACGGAGCTCGGACTGTCCCAAGACGATCTGGCGGAGCGCATCTACGTGTCGCGCCAGACCATCAGCAACTGGGAGTGCGGCCGTACGTATCCGGATGTCCAGAGCCTGCTGCTGCTTTCCAACGTGTTCGGGGTGACCGTGGACTCCCTCATCAAAGGAGATGTGGAAACCATGGCACAGGTAATGAACGAAGCGGCCAAGAAGTACAACGCCCTCTCCACAATCACGGTCGTGAGCGCGGTCGTGTTTTTGGTGCTGAGCGCGTGGGCGGCGTTCCAGTTCGAATGGGGCTGGGGCATGCACATCGCGCCCACCGCGGCGTTTGCCGCCGTGGCGCTCGTCGTGATGCTCGTGGCGTTCGTGTATATGGAACGCATGAAGAAGCAGCACGACCTCGTCACGTACCGCGAGGTGTTGGCGTTTAGCCGCGGCGAGCAGGTCGATCGCGACACGCTCGAGGGGCGCCGTGAGCGCGAGATGAACCCTTGGGTCAAGGGCACGCGCAACGCGGTGCAGATCATCATCGGCGCCATCGCCGGCGGACTGGTGGGCGTCGGCATCGGCATGCTCGCCAAGATGCTGAGTTAAAAGCGCGGGTACGCACCCGTTCCCCGAAATGGTATCCCCCTTAGCCCCCCCATTCTGAAGATGTATGCCAGAATGGGGGGCGATTCCCGTTAGGAGGTGCCCCATGAACGTCACCGTACGCGCGTCCCTCATCGCATTGATCGCAATCGTTGGCGTCTGCTGGGCAATCCCCGTCCTCCTGGTGAGCGTCGTCCCATCCGATGCCGGCATGATCGCCATGATGGCGCTGATCTACCCCGTGCTCCCCGCAACTGCAATCACCCTCGGTCTGCTCGCCGCGAACTCCGCGAGGACGCTCTTCTGGGTACCCGCAGCGCTCGGAATCGGACCCGCGCTCCTGTTTCCCCTCGCGGTCGAGGGCAGCCAGGACCTTGCGTTCCATGGGGTTGCCTATACCGCAATCGGCTACGCCGCCATGGGCCTGCGCACCTGGACGACTGCTCGACAACATCGCTAAGCCATCGCCCCGCAAGCCTCCACAAGCCAGATCTCCCCGCGGCGATGGCACGCATCGCAGCAACAATCATGCAGGTAAACCCCATGCAAAACAATTTTTGCAGCGCCCGGCAAGCCTTGCCGCATATGATGTACAACAGATTCGATAGCGCACCCGATGTGTTCGCGGGACGCTCCTTCACGACCGGGAGGTGACGATGGACATCAGCAACCAGATAAAGACGAGGCGCGAGGCGATGGGGCTCTCCCAAGAACAGCTCGCCGAGAAACTCTACGTGTCGCGTCAGACGATCTCGAACTGGGAGCGGGACAAGACGTATCCGGACGTCCAGAGCCTGCTCATGCTGAGCATCCTATTCGGCACCTCCATAGACACGCTCGTGAAGGGAGACGTGACCGTTATGGAAGAGGCAGTCGAAAGAGATCGCAAGCGCATGGGAACGCGGATGCTATGGCTGGCCGTGCTGATGCTCGCGTTGCTGGCGGTGGCGTTCGCACTGATACTGTCGCCGGCGTTTAACTGGATGGAGGGCACCTGGGGCGCCGGCGTCGCCGCGGCTGCGGCGTTCCTGCCGGCGATAGCGGCGCTTGTTGTCGCAACCGTCCTCGAGCGCATCAAGCGCGAGAACGACCTGGTGACATACCGCGAGATCCTCGCTGTCCGCAATGCAGACAGGTGCTTTACAGCCACAAGCGCGATAGTTTCAACAACAAGACGCAGTGCCCCAGAGCCCCTAGCAGTCGACGATGGTCTTGCCGATCATGATGTTGAGAATCTCGACATCGGTATCCTTCATGCCCACACGGCCCACATAGCCCATGCTCGCGATCGTCTCCTCGACGGTATCCTGGATCAGGCCCTCGCCGGCGCGGAAGCCGCGACCCTGCATGGCCATATCATGGCCCAGGATCGCTGCATCGACGGCAGCCGAGATCTTGGCGGCACAGCTCGCCTTGGCGCCATCGCACACGATGCCGCCCACATTGCCGAGCGTATTGGAGACCGTCGCACCGATTTGCTCGCGCGTGCCACCGCACAGCCAGGTAATCGCGGCACCGGCACCGCACGCAGCGCAAATAGCGCCGCAAAACGCCGAGAGCGCACCAATGTAGCTCTTGATATGCACGGCAATGAGATCGGACAGCATCACGGCACGCACCAGGCGCTCGTGGTCGCAGCGCAGGTACTCGGCATACTCCATGACGGGCAGTGCGCAGGTAATGCCCTGATTGCCCGAGCCGCACACAATGGCGACCGGCAGCGCGCAACCGTTCATGCGGGCGTCGGACCCGGCGGCCGCACGGGCACGGGCACGGCAGGCGACGTCATCGGCACGAGCACCCAGCAGCGTACGACCCACCTCGGCGCCCCAAGCGTGCGCAAGGCCCTCGGCACTGATTGCGCCATTCAGCTCAATCTGACGCTCAACGGCAGCGCGGGCGCCCTCAATGTCACCGTCCTCGATAAAGTCGATGATGGAATCAATGGACATGGGCGTATCGGCGTTATCTGCCGCACGCTCGGCCACCACGCGCTCGGCGCAGGCGGCGCACTCCCCCGCCGACTTGCCGCATACCGGAATACCATCGAGCGTATGGCACGTGACATTAGTGTGGTGATCGGTAATCTCGACGACCGCGGTATGGCCCCCGGACGTCGCAGTCACCTTGATGTAGAGGTTGGGCACACCCTCGACAAGCGACACATCGCAGTAGCCGGCGTCGGCGAGGAGCTCGGCCACGCGAGCGCGGTCTTCATCGTTAACGCTCTCGAGCACCTCGAGCGCGCTCTTAGCGTCGCCGCCCACGGCACCCAGCACGGCCGCGGCTTCAATACCGTGCATACCGCCCGAGTTGGGCACGGTCACGCTCTTAACGTTCTTGATAATGTTGCCCGAGCAGGCAACATCCATATGATCGGGTTCGCAACCGAGCGTCTGGCTCGCCAGCGCCGCTGCATAGGCAACGGCAATGGGCTCGGTGCAGCCGAGTGCACAGACAAGCTCGCGGTTCAAAACATCGCAAAACGCGGCATCACGGATGGAATCGGTAGGCATAGGTATCTCCTGCTTGCATAACGGGCTGGACTCTCAAAATAGTTGGCTCCTTTATTTGATAACAATGCATCAAAAACCGCAACCACGGTTCCGGCGGACGGCGCTCAAGCACAAATTGGCGGCATTATTCATGAGAGGCCGGTCTTGTTGCCTGCTAAAGCGTTTGACCAAAAAACGCCCGAGCGTTTAGGCAAAAGTCGCGCTATCATGCAGTCGAACGCGGTAAAACCTTTAGCAATTCCGCCGCACGGACCAGAGAGGAACCACTCATGAAGATTGGTATCGGTAACGACCACGCCGCCGTCGAGCTCAAGAACATCATTTCCGAGCACCTGAAGGAGCGCGGATGCGAGGTCGTGAACTTTGGCACCGACACCTCCGAGAGCTTTGATTACCCCATCGCCGGCTACAAGGTGGGCAAGGCAGTTGCCAACGGCGACGTCGACCTGGGCATCCTGATCTGCGGCACCGGCGTCGGAATCAGCCTGGCCGCCAACAAGGTCGAGGGCGTTCGTGCCGTCGTGTGCTCCGAGCCCTTCAGCGCCAAGCTCTCGCGCATGCACAACAACACCAACGTGCTCGCCTTTGGCGCCCGCGTCGTGGGCTCCGAGCTCGCCAAGATGATCGTCGACGAGTGGCTCGACGCCGAGTTTGAGGGCGGCCGTCACGAGCGTCGCGTTAACCTCCTCAACGAGATCGACCACACGCGCGGCCTTAAGATCGTC
Source organism: Collinsella sp. AM23-17 (assembly GCF_003470945.1). Classification (NCBI taxonomy): domain Bacteria; kingdom Bacillati; phylum Actinomycetota; class Coriobacteriia; order Coriobacteriales; family Coriobacteriaceae; genus Collinsella; species Collinsella sp. AM23-17. Next base: position 61,372 of record NZ_QRHU01000012.1, read on the forward strand.
GACGAGGCCTAAAGATTCACAAAGCCATACGACGCTAACGCCAGCCCCCGCCCGGAAGAAACATCCGGACGGGGGCTCTTTAGTAGATTTGTGGGGGTTTACCAAAAGTCTACTGGAATAAAAAGGGCGCCGCGGATGAAGTTCCGCGGCGCCCAAGCCACACGCTAACAGCTTTAAGGAGTCAAAGCTGGTTTAGCCAAAAAAGCGCTTGATCTCGATCTCGGCGTTCTCCAGGCAGTCGGAGCCGTGGATCACGTTGGCGTTGACATCGACAGCAAAGTCGCCGCGAATGGTGCCGGGGGCAGCATCAAGCGGGTTGGTGGCGCCCATAAGGGTGCGCATCTTGGAGACAGCGGAGAGGCCGGAAACGACCATCTTGACGACCGGACCGCTCGTCATAAAGTCGCAGAGACCGCCAAAGAAGGGCTTGTCGGCCAGATGGGCGTAGTGCTCCTCGACGGTAGCGCGCTCGAGCGTGGTCATCTCCATGCGCTCGATAACAAGGCCGCTGCGCTCGATGCGAGCAACGATCTCGCCGATCTTGCGATCGCGCACGGCGTCGGGCTTAATCATGATGAAGGTCTTCTCGATAGCCATAAGGTAGCCTTTCAAGTAGGTTCGCGCGTGCCCAAGTCCCATTCCGGCACCCGCCTGGACTGCATCGTAACAGAGTTCTAGCTGCAGTTAAACAAAAAGCCGTTTATTGAAGCGTTATTATTTATTAAAGCGCTCCATATGTGTCACTTCTGTTTCGAAGCCCGACTAGAGTACCATCCGTCCCACTTTCAACTGCAACGAACAGAACGGGCGGTCGATTGTCGCCCGTGAACGCACCCCCTTCACAACCTGCGCAAATGTCCTACAGAAGTTCTCGACAAGCTCCTTCCTTCTCTATAACAAAACGGGTGCCCACCGTAGCGGGCACCCGTAAAGGCAAAATATGATGAACACACCAGACAGACGCATCCAATAAGCTAATTAGCTCCGTGGCCCATCTCGACGACCTTGGATAACGAGCCAAACACACCCTCATCGGCCGCGAGCTGCGCCTCGGCGCTTCCCAACTGCACGGCAACGGCAGCAGGGGCGGTACCACCCTCGGTCGTGCGCGCGGCGACAATCGACGGGATGTCGAGTGCCTCGGTAATGTCGCGCTCAAAGAGCGGACTTGCCTCCTGAAACACCTCAAACGGCAGGTCCTCAAGATTGCAGCCGCGCTTCTCACACATCAGGACAAGATGACCCACCACGGCATGTGCCTCGCGGAACGGCAGGCCGCGCTTTGCCAGGTAATCGGCAACATCAGTGGCTGCCAAGTGGCCCACACCACACTCGCGCGCCATGGCGTCCTCGTTGACAGTCCAGGTCGAGATCATGCCGGCCATAACCGACAGGCACTGCATGAGCGTATGGGCGGTATCGAGCGCACCCTCCTTGTCCTCCTGCAAGTCCTTGTTATAAGCAAGCGGCAGGCCCTTCATGGTCACGAGCAGCTGCACCAGGTTGCCGTACACGCGACCGCTCTTGCCGCGGATAAGCTCAGCAAAGTCGGGGTTCTTCTTCTGCGGCATGATAGACGAGCCGGTGGAATACGAGTCGGAAAGCGTGATAAAGCCGAATTCGGAGCTCGACCACAGCACGATCTCCTCGGAAAGACGCGACAGGTGCATGGCCATGACGGAGCCGGCGTAATGCAGATCGAGCAGGAAATCACGGTCGGAAACCGCATCGAGCGAGTTGGGAATCACACCCGCAAAGCCAAGCTCGGCAGCCGTCATCTGACGATCGAGCGGATAGCTCGTACCGGCAAGCGCGGCGGCACCCAGCGGGCAGTTGTCAGCGGCATCAAAGGCGGCCTTCAGGCGTGTAAAGTCGCGCGCGAACATCCAGGAATACGCCAGCAGATGATGCGACAGCAGCACGGGCTGAGCATGCTGCATGTGCGTGTAGCCCGGCAGAATCACCTTGTCGTACTTCTTGGCCGCATCCACCAGCACATGGCGCAGCTCAAGATTGGCCTCCATGAGTTCCTTGGCCAGCGCCTTGACGCCCAGACGCGTATCGGTCGCCACCTGGTCGTTGCGCGAACGCCCGGTATGCAAGCGCTTACCGGCCTCGCCGATGCGGCGCGTCAGCTCGCTCTCGATGGACATATGAATGTCCTCATCGTTGATATCGAAGGTGAAGTTGCCGGCATCGATATCCTGTTCGATTCCGGTCAGGCCCTTGGCAATCGCCTGCTCGTCCTCGGCGCTGATAATGCCCTGGGCCGCCAGCATCTTGGCATGTGCCTTAGATCCTGCGATATCCTGCTTATAGAGATGTTTGTCAACCGGCAACGACGCGCCAAACTCCTGCGTGACCTCGGCCACGCCTGCCTCAAAACGACCGCCCCAAAGAGCCATGGAACCGTCCCCTTTCTCCAAATACCAAAACAAGCGCCCAAAGCAATGAGCCATGTCGCTAAAGCGATTTTTCAACCGCTAGTTTTACACATTCCCCACCGTGCACAGGGCCATGTAGCTAATATGCAAAGAAGTGACGCACGAGGCACTTGGTGCCCAACTTCTCCCTCCGGATGTTGCCTTGCGAACCATCGATCCAGGCCTTCAGGCTCATAGGAACATCCTCGACCTTTGCAGCATCGAACTCGGGCGCGAGGGCAAGCAAGGCATGCGCGATAGCGTTGAACATAATGGATACTCCCCATATATATAGGTGCAGGGCCGTCAAATTGATAGGAGGAGCCCCGCCGGACAACCCCGGCGGGGCTCGGACTCAGCCGCAGACGCGGCATCATATACGCGGGCGGAACGTAGGGGCCACCGATGTTAAGAAGTGTCAGCAAGCATAACGAAAGGTAGAGACCCCATGCGCCCGTTATGTATCACGCGGATGGGCCGCGCGGATACCAAAGGAAGGAGGCGCTAGGCCTGGGCGGCAGCAGAGCTGGGGCCCTGGACCTTAGCCCACGTCTTGAGCGACAGCGTATCGATCTCGATAAAGCCGGCGCTGGCCTTCTCGTCAAACGTAGTGTCGCGGTCGTAGGTAGCCAGACCGTAGTCATACAGGCTAAACGGGCTCTTGCGGCCGACGACATGGCAGTTGCCCTTAAAGAACTTCAGACGGACGGTGCCGGTCACGAACTTCTGGGTGTCGGCCATAAAGGCATCGAGCGCGTTTTTGAGCGGGCTGTACCACTGGCCGTTGTACACGGCGGTGGCCCAATCCTGCTCGAGCTTAATCTTGGTCTTGAGCAGGTCGCCCTCGACGCAGATATCCTCGAGTGCCTTGTGGGCGGTGATGAGCGTCAGGGCGCCGGGAACCTCATAGCACTCGCGGCTCTTAAGGCCCACCAGACGGTCCTCGACCAGGTCGAGACGGCCAAAGCCGTTGTCGCCCGAGATCTTGTTGAGTGCGATGATGATCTCGGAGAGCTTCATCTTCTTGCCGTCGACGGCGACGGGCTTGCCGGCCTCAAACTCAATCTCGGTATACGTCGGGGTGTCGGGCGTGTCCTCGGGATTCTTGGTCATAACCCAGGCGTCGTCGAGCGGCTCGTTCCAGGGATCCTCCAGGTGGCCGCACTCAATGGCACGACCCCACAGGTTGTCGTCGATGGAATAGGGGTTGTCGTTGGCACCCTCGGGAACCGGCACGTTGTGGGCGTGAGCATAGGCGACCTCGTCGGGACGGCACTTAAGATCCCACTCGCGAACCGGGGCGATAACCTTAAGCTCGGGGTCGAGGGCCTTGACGGCAGCCTCAAAACGAACCTGGTCGTTACCCTTGCCGGTGCAGCCGTGAGCGACGTAGGTCGCGCCAAACTCGTGAGCGACCTCGACAAGCTTCTTGGCGAGCAACGGGCGGGACAGGGCGGAGAGCAGCGGATACTTGTTCTCGTACATAGAGTTTGCGGCGATAGCCTTAGTCAGGAACTCATCGGAGAACTCGTCGCGCAGATCGAGCACCTGGCAATCCAGAACGCCCAGGTCGAGGGCCTTCTGCTTCTTGGCGTCCAGACCGGTCTCCTCCTGGCCCACGTTGCCGCAGACACAAACGACATCGAGATTCTTCTCGTCCTGGAGCCACTTGACACATACGGATGTATCAAGACCACCGGAATATGCGAGAACGACTTTTTCCTTGCTCATGGCTGTTTCCTTTCGCCCTTGGTAGCTAGTTAGAACATCGGTCAGTTGCAAGTCATTTCGAGGTCAAAAACCGTGCAATATCAGGTTAAATAGCAAAAAGCAGCACAGCATGCCCTAGAAACATGCGTTTATATCGTGCTAAAACCCAACGACCTCAAAATGACTCTGTTGGGGCATTTCACCCCATACGAACAGAGACGACTGTTATCGTCGTCGGGAAATTGCGCGCTGGCGTCGGATGGCATTATCTGCAGTGGTGATGATCTTTACGAACTGCATCTGCCTCTCCTTTCACCTATCGCCGGGCGCAATTCTAATATCGTAAACGGTACCTTTTCTTCGGTAAGCGGTTGTATTTCCGTCTCCGTTTTCGATGGTCGCTATATTACGCTAAAGTGCCCGCAGCACAAGCGACAAATTCAAATTTCTGAAAAGTTTTTTCATTACTTTGTGAAGCGTGGTGCAAATACGCTCCGTTCCTGCGACAATACGCTCAGTTACTGGTTGATGGTTATAACGTCTGAAACAATTTCGAAACGAAAGGCGCGCTTTTATGCAAACTTACGAATCGGACACCAATATCGGAAGCATTAAGATTCTCGCCGTCGACATGGACAAGACGCTGCTCACCGACAAGCGCGTGTTGCCGCAGGGTCTTGATGAGCGCCTGGACAAGCTCGCCGACGCAGGCATTGTATTCTGCCCCGCCAGCGGACGCCCCGCCCCCAAACTCGAGGAAATGTTCGAGAGCATTAAGAACCGCCTTGCTTTTTGTCCCGACAACGGAGCCTGCGTCATCTATCGCGGCAGCTATATCTATAAGAGCAACATCGATGTGGCGCTGTATCAGCAGGTGCTCACCCGTGCCTCGGAGGACCCGCGTGCCGTTCCCGTCTTGTGCTGCTACGACGAGTTCTATGTGCTCGCCCGCGACCATCAGTACCACGACGAGATCAGCGTCTACTACAACACGATCAACTACGTCGATAGCTTTGAGGGCCTTGATATCGAGTCCAACAAGATTTCGATCTTCTTCCCCGCCTACGATGCCGAGCCAGCGTTTCGCGAGGACTACAGCCCCGAGTTCTCGGACAAACTCTACGTCACCAATGCGGGCCGCGAGTGGATCGACTTTATGAATCTGGGCGTCGACAAGGGGTCGGGCGTAGCACATCTCTGCGAGCGCCTGGGCATCGATATCGCCGACGCCGCTGCCGTGGGCGATACGTACAACGACATCCCCATGCTTGAGCGCGTCGGTCACAGCTTTATCGTGGACAATGCCGAGGAGCATATGAACGCGCATGCCAAGTGGCGTATTCCGAGCAACAACGACGGGGGCGTACTGACGCTCATCGACGCTATCTTGGCGGCTCGGTAACGTGGCACGTCGGACCTGGCCGGGCGGCGCGGATTAGTTTTTCGTTCGGTCAGGTCCTGGGCTCGCTCGGAAAGCACATTAAGTGCTTTCCGGCTCGTGCGGAATCTACGAAAAACTAATCCGCGCCGCCCGGCCAGGTCCTAGGTTTACTTTCCTGCCGCCAAGATGGCGTCTTGAGTGTCTAGATACTTAGCTGAAATGATTTGAGCAGAGGGGAGCCCCTTGTTGGAAGGGGCTCCCCTCTGTTTTGGTTACTGTGGGACAAATTAATCAGTAGTGTTTGTCCCAAATCTTAAGTATGTGGGGGCTTGCGTCTTGGGCGAGCTTGCCTTACGGAGTGCTTCCCTATTTCGCGTCGGCCCAGGTTATGCCGGTGCTGGCTTCGGCGATTAGGGGGACGCGGAGGTCTACTACGTGTTCCATGACGTCGCGGACCATGGCGGTGAGGCGCTCGACTTCGTCGACGGGGCACTCAAAGTCCAGTTCGTCGTGTACCTGCAGAATCATGTGGGCAGCAAAGCCCTCTTCTTCCAGGCGGCGGCTTACGCGGGCCATGGCGATCTTGATGATGTCGGCGGCGGTGCCCTGCATGGGGTGGTTCATGGCCGTGCGCTCACCAAAGCCGCGGAGCTGCGGGTTTTTGGCCTTGAGCTCAGGAATATGGCGACGGCGGCCGTACATGGTCTCGGCATAGCCCGTCTGCTTGGCACGCGCCACCACGTTGTCGAGGAACGTACGCACGCCCGGGTATGCCTCGTAGTAGCGGTCGATCATGTCGCGTGCCTCGGCCATCGAGATATGCAGCGACTGCGATAGGCCGTAAGCCTGCTGACCATACACGATGCCAAAGTTCACGGCCTTGGCGCGGCTGCGCAGGTCGGGCGTCACCTCGGACACCGGCACGCCAAACACGCGCGCGGCCGTCTCGGCATGGAAGTCCTCGCCCTCGTTAAAGGCGCGCACCAGATGCTCGTCACCCGAGAGATGCGCCAGCAGACGCAGCTCGATCTGCGAGTAGTCCACCGCCAAAAAGACGCTTCCCTCGCCTGCCGAAAACGCCGTCTTGACAGTACGGCCCAGCTCCGAGCGCGTCGGGATGTTCTGAAGGTTCGGGTCACTCGAGGACAGACGACCCGTCGCCGTGATGGTCTGGTTGTACGTGGTGTGCACGCGACCGTCACCACGACGCAACGGGCCCAGCGTGTCCAGATAGGTGGACTTGATCTTGGACTTCTCACGCCAGTCCAAGATCAGACGCACGATTTCGTGGTCACGGGCAAGGTCGCTCAGCACCTTGGCGTTGGTCGAATAATAGCCGCGCTTGGTCTTTTTGAGGCCCTTGGTCGGAAGGCCCATCACGTCAAAGAGCACGTGCGAGAGCTGCATGGGACTGCCGATGTTAAAGGTCTCGTCGCCGGCCAGATCGCGAATGCTCCGCTCGATCTCGGCAATCTGGGTCGCCAGACCCTCGGACAGACTATGCAGGCGGTCGGGGTCCACGAGCATGCCCGCGCGCTCCATCTTGGCAAGCACCGGCACGAGCGGCATCTCGATGCCATCGAACACGTTGGCGGCGTTCTCGCGGGCCATGCGGTCGCGCAGCGGCGCCACGAGCGCCAGCGTCAGGGCCGCAGTGCGGGCAGCAGGGGCAGGAGCGTCCTCGCCAGCACCCTCCGCGCCGCGCGCCGCAGGCAGCGTCATCTGCAGATAGGTATCGGCCAGATACGCCTCATCAAACTCGGAGCGGTCGGAATCCAACAGATAGGCGGCGACCACAGTATCGAAGATGCGCGTGGAATCGACGGCCAGCGGATCCATGAGCTCGGGCTCAGAGGAATCGATGGGCGAAAGCTCGTGCAGCAGCGCCTTCATGTCCGGGCTCGCCACGCGGCCCTCCATAAACAGGCGCGCGAGCACGCCGGCGACCACGCCGTGGGCAACGTTGAAGCCATCGACCACGGCAGACGCACCGCCGTCGCCCTCCTCGAGCGCAAGCAACCCCTTGGACGTCGCCAGCCACAGCGTGCGCGTCAGGCCAAAAAGTGCGCCTTCCTCCTTGTCATCGTCCACCACGGCGGCGACCCACTCGCCCGCCTCGATCGCACGGACAACCTCGGACGCCACGGCAGCAAGCGCCTCGGCATCGCCGGCAGCGGTGCGCTCAATCGTGGGCATCTCAAACGTGCTAGCAGCGGCCGCAGCCCCGCCCTCGCCGCCAATCAGCGCCAAAAAACGGTTCTGCATGGCCGTAATGCCGAGCGTGCCCAGCGTAGCGGACACCTCGTCGGCAGAAAACGCCGGGAAGGACGTCGCATCAAAGTCGAGCTCGACAGGCGCATCGGTACGAATGGTTGCGACCTTGCGGCTCAGCAGCGCGTCGTCGATATGCGCGCGCAGGTTCTCGCCCATCTTGCCCTTGACCTCGTCGGCATGTGCGATGACCTCGTCCAAGCTGCCGTACTGCGCGATGAGCGCGCTCGCCTTTTTGGGGCCGATGCCCGGCACGCCGGGAATGTTGTCGGAAGTATCGCCCTTCAGGCCGTAAAAATCGGGCACGAGCGCCGGTGTAATGCCGTGATACAGGTCGTCCACGCTCTCGGGCGTCATGATCGCCACGTCGGACAGGCCTTTGCGGGTCGAGACCACGTTGACGTGCTCGGTCACGAGCTGATACATGTCGCGGTCGCCGGTCACCAGCAGCATGTCGCAGCCGGCTTCCTCGCCCAGGCGCGCCATGGTGCCCAGGATATCGTCACCTTCCCAGCCCTCGGACTGCAAAATCGGCACGTTGAGCGCAGCGAGCAGCTCCTTAATCATGGGGAACTGCGCGTGCAGGTCGGGGTCCATGGGCGGGCGCTGCGCCTTATACTGCGGCAGCATCTCCATGCGCACGCGCGGCTTGCCCTTATCAAACGCCACGACCACACCGTCGGGGTTAAAGGCGTCGATCATCTTGAGAAACATGTTTAAAAAGCCAAAGATCGCGTTGGTGGGGCGACCGTCCGGCGCGTTCATGGTGGGCGGCACGGCGTGGAAGGCGCGGTGCATGAGCGAGTTGCCGTCGATAACGGCAAAGGTGCGGCGCTTGTCAGACATATTGAATACCTCGCTTTGGGCTGGGCACGATTTGCTCCCACCAGTTTACACGCTCCCCGCCTCGCGGCCACCGCACATCAAGCTCCTCCGCCACCGCGCGCCCGCGCGTGATACGATGGCTCACGGTACATTAACCAGCACGATCGATCCGAAAGGAGCCTGCGTCATGGAGCGTCCCTGCGCATGGAAAAAGTACACGCCACAGCAGATCGAGGAGCTCGAGGAGCTTTGCCGCGGCTATAAGCAGTTTTTGAGTGAGAACAAGACCGAGCGCCTGTGTGTCAAGGCCGGCATCAAGATGGCCGAGGAGGCGGGCTACGTCGACCTGGAGACCGTGATCGCCGAAGGCCGCGAGCTCAAGGCAGGCGACAAGGTGTACGCCGCCAACCACGGCAAGGACCTTATGCTCGTCAACCTTGGAACCGCCCCGCTCGAGCAGGGCTTTAACATCCTGGGCGCCCACGTGGACTCGCCTCGCCTGGACCTCAAGCAAAATCCCGCCTTCGAGGCCGGCGACATGGCCTACCTCGACACGCACTACTACGGCGGCGTCAAGAGCTACCACTGGGTGGCCTCCCCGCTCGCGCTTGTGGGCGTCATCTGCAAAAAGGACGGCACCACCGTCGACATCAACATCGGCGACAAGGCTGACGACCCGGTCTTTACCATCTCCGACCTGCTGATTCACCTCTCGAGCGAGCAGATGGCCAAGCCCGCCAAGGACGCCGTCGACGCCGAGATCCTCGACGTGATTGTGGGCGGCCGCCCCGTCAAGTTTGACGAGGACGACAAGGACGCTCCCAAGGAGCCCGTCAAGCAGATGTTCCTGGATATCCTCAAGGAGCAGTACGACGTCGAGGAGGAGGACTTCCTCTCCGCCGAGATCGAGGTCGTGCCCGCCGGCCCGGCCCGCGACATGGGCCTCGACCGCTCCATGATTCTGGGCTATGGCCATGACGACCGCGTTTGCGCCTACCCCTCCATGCTCGCCCAGATCAATGTGGCCAATGTCGAGCGCACGAGCATCACACTCATCGTCGACAAGGAGGAGATTGGTTCCGTGGGTGCCACCGGCATGACGAGCCGCTTCTTCGAGAACACCGTCGCCGAGATCATGACGCTCGCCGGCGAGGATAGCCCGCTGGCCCTGCGCCGCGCACTCGCCCACAGCCGCATGCTCTCCTCTGACGTGTCCGCGGGCTTCGACCCGGGCTACGCCGGCAAGTTCGAAACCAAGAACGCAGCCTTTATGGGTCGCGGCCTGTGCTTTAACAAGTACACGGGCAGCCGCGGCAAGGGCGGCTCTAACGACGCCGACGCCGAGTATGTGGCCCTCATCCGCGACATCATGGACGAGGCGGGCGTTGACTTCCAGACCTGCGAGCTCGGCCGCGTCAACGCAGGTGGCGGCGGCACCATCGCCTACATCATGGCCAAGTACGGCATGAACGTCATCGACTCCGGTGTTGCCGTCCTGTCCATGCACGCCCTGTGGGAGGTCGCTAACAAGGCCGATATCTACGAGGCCTATCGCGGCTACAAGGCCTTCATCGAGCGCGCCTAACCGACCCTTCATCAGTTGCGGTGAAATACGGACTAAACTGGCCCATAAACGACCAAAACAGACCGTATTCCACCGCAACTTTCTTTTTGGCAGAGGAGAGTCCATGCTGCAGGTCATCATTTCGCCCGCCAAACAGATGCGCGCGGCCCAAGATGCTTTTGAAGTCCTGGGCATTCCACCTTTTGTGCACGAGACGGCTCGCCTCCACCGCGCACTGCTAAATATCGAGCGGAATGAAGGCAGCGGCGGCCTGCAGGCGCTATGGAACGTGAGTGACAAACTGCTGGGGCCTTGCCTCAACACCCTGCATGAATTCGGGCCCATCCTGAAAAACGGCGATCTCGACAATCCCGCACTCGCCCGTCACCTCTCCCCTGCCGTCATGTCCTATCACGGCATTCAATACCAGAGCATGGCACCCGAGGTGATGGATTTCGCGCAGCTCGCATGGCTGCAAGACCATCTGTGGATCCTCTCGGGCCTTTACGGATGCGTACGCCCCTTCCACGGCGTGTCGCCCTATCGGCTCGAAATGGGGGCGAAGCTTGCCGTCGACGATGCCCGAGACCTCTACGCGTTTTGGGGCGACAAACTCGCACGGGTCATCGCTCCGGCGGGCTCCAACGCTACGATCGTCAACCTTGCCAGCGTAGAGTATGCCAAAACCGTTCTGCCCCACCTCGCGGGCGACGCCACGGCCGTCACATGCCTCTTTGGCGAGGGTATCCGCAACGGGAAGCCCATCCAACGGTCGACCGCCAGCAAAAAGGCGCGCGGCTCCATGGTGCGGTGGATGGCAGAAAACAAGCTCGAGGATGCAAGCGAACTTACCGCATTCAACATCGGCTATCGTCACATCCCCGAGCTTTCAGACAAAAACACCCTGGTTTTCATGAACGCGCAGGCACAATAGGCCCGCCGTTTCCAAACACTCCGTTACTCCGCCAAGCCATCGGCCTTTGCAATCCCGTTTGTCGAACCGTCCTGATAGACAATCTTGACGTGCTCAACCTCGGACACCGCAACACCCGTCGGAGGCTCCAGACGCCATTCCGTCAGGACGATATCCATGGTCGTGGGCACATCTCCTTGATCTTTGAGCTTCACCGTGAGCGTTTTGAGCGCCGCGTCAAACGTCACGCGTTCGATTTCTTCACCTGGAATGGACCCACCACTCAGCTGCAACTGCACAAACTCATCGCGCGGGTACCAATAATCGCCCGGAACGGCGAGCGTATTGGCATTACCGCCAGTACTCCTCACCGTCATAATCGGTAGGCTATCATCAGCCTCGAACTCCCACGCAGCGCCGCCGCGACCGCCGAACGTCCAAATACAAAAGGCAATCACCAACACGGCAAGCACCGCAAAACCAATCGCGACAAGGCCATGGTGCGCACGGCTTTCCTCGGCCGATACATCCCATTGTGTCTCTCGATATAGATGCTTGTCTTCCATGTACGCCTCCCCACAGGCACGCTCGTTAGGCCAATCGTACCCATTCGAGCTATACTTGAGCCCATTACATAAACGGGGAGCTTGCAGGACAAGACGGCAGGCTGAGACTGGGCGCGCCCGCCCTGACCCGCAAACCTGATATGGGTAATGCCAACGAAGGGAGCCGTGCCAATGAGCACACAGACCGAGCCCAAGCTCGTCACGCAAATCGACTTCGCCCGCGCCGGGCAGATCACACCGCAGATGAAGGAGGTCGCCGAGCGCGAGCATCGCGACCCCGAGTACATCCGCGAGCGCGTGGCCGACGGCCGCATCGCCATTCCCGCCAACATCGTGCACATCAAAAAGGGCATGCGCGCCTTTGGCGTCGGTGAGGGCCTGTCCACCAAGGTCAACGTGAACCTGGGCATCTCGGGCGACAAGGCAGATGCCGCCGAGGAATGGAAGAAGGTCAAGATCGCCGAGGACTTTGGCGCCGACGCCATCATGGACCTCTCCAACTCGGGCAAGACGCGCCAGTTCCGCCAGCAGCTCATCGACGAGACGCCGCTCATGGTAGGCACCGTCCCCATGTACGACGCCATCGGCTACATGGAAAAGCCGCTGGTCAAGCTCACCAAGGACGACCTGTTCGAGGTCGTGCGCGCGCACGCCGAGGACGGCGTGGACTTTATGACCATCCACTGCGGCATCAACAAATCGGTCACCATGACCTTTAAGGAGACCGGCCGCCTCATGAACATTGTCAGCCGCGGCGGCTCGCTGCTATTTGGCTGGATGGAGGTTACCGGCAACGAAAACCCCTTCTACGAGTACTTTGACGAGCTGCTCGAGATCTGCCACGAGTACGACGTGACCATCTCGCTCGGCGACTCCTGCCGCCCGGGCTGTCTCTACGACTCCAATGACGCCACCGAGACCGCCGAGATGATCGAGCTGGGCAAGCTGTGCAAGCGCGCCTGGGCCGCCGGCGTCCAAGTCATGGTCGAGGGCCCGGGTCACATGGCGCTCGACGAGATCGCCGCCAACATGAAACTGCAGAAGCGCCTGTGCCACAACGCCCCGTTCTATGTGCTCGGGCCGCTGGTGACCGATATCGGCGTGGGCTACGACCACATCACCGCTGCCATCGGCGGCGCTATCTCCGCCAGCTCCGGTGCCGACTTCCTGTGCTACGTGACACCGGCCGAGCACCTATGCCTGCCTAACGCCCAGGATGTGCTCGACGGCCTCATGGCCACCAAGATCGCCGCACACGCCGCCGATATCGCCAAAAAGGTGCCGCACGCCCGCGACATGGACGACAAGATGGGCCAGGCACGCCGCAAGCTCGACTGGGATGCCATGTGGGAGTGTGCTCTCGACCCGGTCACCGGTAAGAAGCGCTACGAGGAGTCCCCCGCCGCCACCGAGGGCACCTGCACCATGTGTGGCAAGATGTGCGCCGTCCGCACCGTTAACAAGGTGTTCGAAGGCACGACGATCGACCTCGGCATGGAGGACTAACTCGTCACCGGAGCCACAATCGGTAACATGGTGTTCGTCAATTGTTGACGTGTGAACATTTGCTTACATTTGCGTAAAGATTGCATCGCCCGCCCGGGTTCGACATAGAGTCGGCCCGGGCATCTTTATAATGCTGGCTTAAAGACCCATTTGATTCCGACCGAACAAGGGAGCAAACATGGATCGCAGTAAGGTACCTGCCGTTCTATCCATCGCAGGATCCGATTCCAGCGGTGGCGCCGGCATTCAGGCCGACATCAAGACCATCACGGCGCACCGCCTGTATGCCGAGACGGCCATCACCGCCATCACCGCACAAAACACGCTCGGTGTCACCGCCGTGCAGAATATCTCCCCTGATATCGTCGCTGCGCAGATTGACGCCGTATTTGACGATATCCGCCCCAGCGCCGTCAAGATCGGCATGGTTTCCTCTGCCGAGATTATCGAGGTTATCGCCGACCGCCTGAGCGCCTGGAACGCGACAAACGTGGTCGTCGACCCCGTCATGGTAGCCACCTCGGGCGCACGGCTGATTGCCGAAGATGCCGCCGAGGCGCTCACCCGCCGCCTGTTCCCACTAGCAACCGTCATCACGCCCAATATTCCCGAGGCCATGGCCCTGCTTGACTACGAGGTCGACTCCGAGCGCACACAGCAAAATGCTGCCATGCTCCTCACCCGCCGCTTTGGTTGCGCATCCCTCGTTAAGGGTGGGCATCTTGTCAACGAGGCCAACGATGTATTGGCCGAACCCGCGCCGCTCGATGACGAGGGCAACCATCTGGGCGATCCGCTCACCACGTGGTTCCGCCACAAGCGCATCGAGACCGACAACACACACGGCACCGGCTGCACGCTTTCGTCCGCCATCGCCTGCGCGCTGGCCCAGGGCATGGATCTTGCCGATGCCGTCAACGCCGGCAAGGCCTACCTAACGGGTGCTCTCGCCGCCGGCTTTGACATGGGCAAAGGCTCCGGCCCTGTCAACCACATGTGGCAGTACTAAATAGCCAGTAACCTGCCAAAAAAAGACAGGCTACCTTGCACCAAAAACCGTCGCAACATTCGATGAAAATCGTGCAAACGCGAAAAATCATCGGATGTTGCGACGGTTTGATTTTAGATAGCGGTCGAGCAAAGGACCGGGGCGCCTATTCGTCGGCGAGCTGGATGCCGAGCAGACCCGAGAGTGCCAACGCCTGCTCGGCATTAACCGTCAGGCCACGCAGCTCATGGTAGTCGCCCGAGACGACAGGAGCCGCGAACGTACAACACGATACATCCACGCCGGAAAGCGGCGTCTTGAACACATCGATTCGCGTCAGGTCGCAGCCGTCCAAGCGCAATTGCCCCAGCTTTGCCCCCTGGAGTGCGGCCTCGGTCAAACGCGTGTCACGCGCAGCCATGGGGCCAATGCTTCCCTCCGAAAGGTTCGCATAGCTCAAATCGCACGATGTAAACGACACGCTCGACAGACGCGCCCTGAGCAAGTTGAGCCCCGGCGCCGAGCAGTCAACGAAGTCGCAGCGGTTGAGCCAGCAACCTTCCATGTTGCAGCGGATAAAGCGGCAACCGCGAAACACCACGTCGCGAAACGTCGAGCCGCTCCAGTCAACGCTATCGAACTCGCATGATCGGAACACGACGCCATCGAAGGTCGCGCCGTTCGCCACGTCGCAGGCAAGATCCAAATCCTCAAAAGCGGTATTGGAGACGAGCTCATCGCCCTCGGCAAAGAGGTCGATGAGCTCGTCCATGCCCATATGGCAGCCAATCCGTTCGTTTACCCGGGCAAAACCACCACAAAGGTGCCTGTCCCCTTTGCGGTGGCTTGGGGTCGCGCTACTCACCGAGCATCTCTTGGAGCTTGGCTGCCACGGCATGTCCCAAGCTCTCGTGGCTTTCGGGCATCATATGCAGATAGTCAATATCGCCCGGCTCGGCAAACTCGGCGGCATTCAAAAAGTCGCAGCCAAACTGCTCGGCCACGTGCGCATAGTACTCGCCAAAATGTTCAGATGCCTCGACGGAACGCTCGTCAAAATCGGTCATATATATATCGGCGATCTGCGGCTTGATCTTGATAGGAGCCATCAGCAGGATGCGCGGGCAAGGCGCGGCGTCGGTCCACGGAAACGCGCGGACGGCGCGAATCAGCGCCATGGCGCCACGGGCGATATCGGAAGCTGTCACGTTAAAGACCGTCTTACAGTCGTTGGTGCCCAGCATGATCACAATGGCGTCCAGCGGCTTATGAGCCTCGAGCAGCATCGGAAGCGCGCGAATGCCGTTGAGGTTAGTGTCCAGATGGCACATGTCGTCGCGTACCGTCGTGCGGCCGTTGAGGCCTTCTTCAATTACATGCCAGCCCTCGCCTAAGTCACGTTGGACCACGCCACACCAGCGCACATCCTGCGCATAGCGCACCGCGGTACCGTCGCGCATGCCCGCCGGATCGTAACCATAGGTGTTGCTGTCACCAAAGCACAGAACGTTTTTCATCGTAAGCTCCCCACTCAATAAAAAGCCGACAGGAGCAGCCTCTCCCGTCGGCTCGGTATATCGCATCACGAGCACCGTTTACAGGTACTTGCGCCAGTCGTCGTCATCCTCGTCATCCTCGGCAGCGGCCTGAGCCTGCTCGGCGGCACGGGCGGCTGCGGCGCGGGCGGCAACCTGAGCATAGGACTCCTCGTTTCGCTCGGGGAAGTTTGCCAGCACGTGCTCGAATTTGGCGAAGTCCTCGTCCCAGCGCGTAGAGGGCACGGCAAAGAAGACCTGCTTGACCTTGAAGTCGCCCGATGCGAGCTCCTTGCGGAAGAGCTCGGCCACGGCCTCTGCGTCAAAGCCGTTGTTCTCGCAGCCCCAAGCACCCACTACGAGCTTCTCGCGGCCAAGCTCATCGCAGATAGCAAGCACAAAGCGAATGCGGTCGCGCAGGGCGTCAAGCAAGGCATCGTCGCTCACGCGGTACTCCTGGCGAGCACGCTTGGCGTTGGGTGCAGCGGCGACGATCACGTCGGCATAGGCGTGCACATGCTTGCGCTCGAAGCGCACCGCGGGCACCACCAGCGCACGGTTGCGGTACAGCTCACAGTTGATGTTGCGGCGACGGTTCTCGCCGTACCATTTACGCTGCTTATCGAGGACGTTGTACAGATACGAATCGGCGCACAACGTGGCCTCCTGGCCCAGATAACCCTGAATATATCCACCGCCCGGATTGGTAAACGAGGCAAAGGCGAGCACGGCCATGTCGCAGAACTGCGCATAGCCGCGACCGTTATCGAGGATTGCCTGCGTGGCGGAGGCATCAAGCACAGTGACCTCGGGCAGGACCGGAGCGGGCTCCTCAGCAGGCGCGGACTCAACTTCGGCGATTTCCTCGGCAGGCTCCTCGACGGGCTCGGGCGCCGCCTCGGTCTCGGGCGCTGCCTCGACCTCGGCAGTCTCCGCGTTCTCGACGTCCTCGGCGACCTGCTCTTCGGGGGCCACAGCAGTCTGAACCTTGGCCTTCATCGCCGCGACAAAGCCGGTGGGCATGCCGTCAAACTCGCGAACACCGGCAAGCGAACGCTCGATATCCTTGGCGCAGGCCTCGGACACAGTCATCACATGGCGCTCGGCGGCCTTGGCACGGGCCTCGCGCTTGGGATTGGGCTGACCCGCTCGGTTGGACCTGTGGTTACGGTTCCTGTTGTCGACGTCTGCCATAAGTGGTCACCTTTCCTGTCGCTGCCGCTATCGGCTTTTCTCATCCATGATACCCCGCCGCGCACAAAAAAGACGGCCCCGAAGGACCGCCTTTCGCATCGTTTTACCGTGTCCGGCAGGAAGCATCGCAATGCCGCGCTTTAATCGCGACGGCCGAGGATGTTCAGAATGCGCAAGAACACGTTGATGATGTCCACGAACAGGTTGGATGCCATGAGCACGGCGTTGGGCAGCGTGGGTGGCACCGTCGTGGCAACATAGGTGTCGTAACCAATAAAGCCGGCGAACACCACGATCACGATCAGGTCGGTGATGGTCTGCGAGACGCCCATGAACATCAGCACGATCTCAACCAGAATAGTGGCGAGCAGAATGCCAAAACCGATGCCATATACGCGCTGGAAAAACTTGGGGAACGTCACGCCCAAGGCGCCAAAGACAAAGGTGATGGCGGCCGTGGCGATAAAGGCAGTGTTGATGGTGGGCAGGTCGTAGTTGGCAAGGCCAAACGACGCGGTCAGGCCAAAGGTACTCGCAAAGATTACGTAGCCCACAAGGGACAGGCCCACGGACTGCTTGCTGGCGGCAGCTGACATCATGACGATGCCGACAATGGTCAGGATAAACGAGCCAAAACCAGCGGCAGGGCGGCCCCGCTCATCATCATGCGCGCAAACGACATGGTGCTCGTAAAGTAGGCGCCGGCGCCCATGGCGCAAAAGCCCAAGAAGATCAGGGCAGACATGGCGAGATTGTACGCGCGCGGCGACATCTCCTTGGCGCGGCTTGCGCCGGTCTCGACGGGGCCGTTCTGATAGCCCTGGATATCGTTCATAGCTTCGTCCTTTCAAAAAGCGCCGCGAATGACGGCGCAGCAGATGACAAGATTCCTACCATTGTACCCGAACGCCGTGCGTCCCTACCTACGGCGCTCGCCCTCGAGCGCGCGGTCAAACGCCCAGACCCACCAACGCATCACGTGGGCCTGCGAGCCGTCCGGCCGTTCGCGCGCCTGGTCCTCCAGATACAACTCGGTCGCATGCCCGCCAAAACGAACTTTATACGTTGCCGTACGAACACCGTGGACCGTTAAGCCAAAGCCCGTGGACGAGACAATCTCGTCAATCGTAAAGCAGCGACCGTCGACCCAGCAGACGGTGACCGGCACGACTTGTCCGCCCGCGAGGATGCGGGCCACGACGTCCACATACTGCTTGTGCACGCGCCGAGTTTTGCCATCTGTCTGTCGATATTCCATGCTCCTATTATCGAACGCATGTTTGTATATTGTAAAGCGAACAGGCTGTGGTTTTGGCGTGTCGGACCGCATGTGCACGTCCGCACGACGTGTTAGCAAAAAGAACACCCGCGGTCAACAGGGCTAATATTCAATGTTAGTGCCAAAAAATTCACTTCTCCCATCAGAACTCGGTAAAGAAGCCCACAGGAGGTGATACGATTTATCATGTTTTTGTAACGTGTCTGCAAACTTCGAGAAAGCCCATACATGGACGTAACGTTCTCAACCTTCCTCGGCCAACTTGTGTCGAACCCAGTCCTTGCCGTCACCGTGATCCTCGCACTCGGCGCCATCTTCGTCAACGGATGGACCGACGCGCCCAACGCCATCGCAACCTGCGTCACCACGCGTTGTATGCCCGCCCGCGCCGCCATTCTCATGAGTGCCGCATTCAACTTCTTGGGCGTGCTCATCATGACGCACTTTAACGCGAGCGTCGCCAACACCATCTCCCATATTGTCGACTTTGGCGGAAACAGCACCATGGCGCTCGCCTGTCTGTGCGCGGCGCTGTTCTCCATCGTCGTCTACGGCGCCACAGCGTCGCGTTTTGGCATCCCCACCTCGCAAAGCCACAGCCTTATCGCCGGCCTGACCGGTGCCGCCATCGCCCTCGGCGGTGCGAGCAGCGTCAACGTCCACGAGTGGATGAAGGTCATCTACGGCCTGGCGCTCTCCATCGGTCTGGGCTTTGTCATGGGCTGGGTCCTGTGCAAGCTCGTCTCGATTCTTTTCGCCGCCGCCAACAGGCGACGTGCCAATGTCTTCTTTAAATACGCTCAGATCGCGAGCGCTGCAGCCATGAGCTTTATGCACGGCGCGCAGGATGGACAGAAGTTCATCGGCGTGCTCTTTTTAGGCGTGGCCTTTGCCAGCGGCCAGACGAGCGTCGGCGATGCCGGCATCCCCATCTGGATTATGCTGCTATGCTCGGCCACCATGGGCATCGGCACCAGCGTGGGCGGCGAGCGCATCATCAAGTCCGTTGGCCAGAGCATGGTCAAGCTCGAAAAGTACCAGGGCTTCTCCGCCGACCTGGCGGGCGCCGCGAACCTGCTGCTTGCCACCCTTACCGGCATCCCCGTGTCCTCCACGCACATCAAGACCTGCGCCATCATGGGCGTCGGTGCCGTCAAACGCCTCTCGGCCATCAACTTCGGCGTCGTCAAGGACATGATGTTCACCTGGTTCTTCACCTTCCCCGCCTGCGGACTCATCAGCTTTGTCATGGCCAAGCTGTTCATGATGTTCATCTAGTCAAACCGAACGTCCATCCGGACCGTAACACCTCGCCCACCCGTCTTCGCCTCGAAAGGACCCACTCATGGCAAAGAAACCCGATTCGTTCTACTTTGACAACTACGTCGCCTGCGCCGACCTCGCCGTCCAGGCCGCCGAGCTGCTTACCAAGATTTTCGAGAACTTCGATCCCGCTAAGATTCACGATATGCTCGACAAGATGCATGCGATCGAGCATGCGGCCGACAAGAAGCACCATGAGCTTGAGGACGCCCTGCTCACCGCCTTTATCACCCCGCTTGAGCGCGAAGATCTGGACCTGATGAGCTGCTCGCTCGACACCGTGCTCGACCGCATCGAGGGCGTCGTGCAGCGCGTCTACTTCACCAACATCCAGAGCATCCATCCCGATGCCATCGTGATCGCCCACAAGGTGACCGACGCCTGCCGCGCCATGAAAGACCTGATGGTCGAGCTGCCTAACTACCGCAAGTCCAAAACGCTGCGCGAGCTCGTCATCCAGATCAACACCATCGAGTCCGAGGCCGACGAGCTCTATATCAACGCCATGCGTAACCTGCACGTTAACGGCAAGGACCCGCTCGAGGTCATCGCTTGGCGTGACGTGTACGCCTTCCTGGAGTACTGCGCCGACTGCTGCGAGAATGTGGCCGATGTCGTGGATTCGATCGTCATGAAGAACAGTTAATTGGGGGTACATGTCCCACCGGTCGCGGGCCCGGCCACTAATAACCTTTTTCACTCCGGCTGCAAGCAGAGTCGTTCAAAAGGTTATTAGTGGCCGGGCCCGCTCCCTTATGCACCACCATTGGGAACTTTGGCTGATAGATTTAGCGCGATGGGGGTTTGGCTGAAGGGACCTATGGTACCCGTTCGGACACTTTGGCCCTTGATGAGCGTTTGGCTGATTGCTGCTTTGGGTATTGTTTGGGTTACTTTGGGTTTGTTTGATTTTTAATTGTTGGAGGGCTTGTATGTCTTATTTGGATCTGGCTCGTGGTCGGTATTCTTGTCGTTCTTTTGAGGACCGTCCTGTTGAGCAGTCGGTAGTGGATGCCATTGTTGAGGCGGGGCGGATTGCTCCTTCTGCTTGTAATAATCATCCAGCCCGTGTGATGGTGCTGGATACGCGCGAGCTGTTGGAGAAGGCTGCTGCTTGTCAGCCTCGGTTTGCTCGTGATGGGTCTATCTTTGGAGCTCCGCTTGTCTTCCTTATTTGCAGCGTTACCGATGATGCTTGGGTGCGCCCGTATGACCAGATGAATTCCAGTGAAATCGATACGTCCATCGTGTGCGACCAGATGATGATGGAGGCCACCGAGCAGGGCCTGGGAACGTGCTGGGTATGCCATTTTAAGCCTGAGGTGGCACAGGAGCAGTTCAATCTGCCCAAGGGCGTCTATCCCTATCACATGCTCGTCTGTGGCTATCCCGCCGACCACATCGCCGATCCCGAGCATCGCGAGGCCCGCACTATTCCCCTCTCCAACTTCCTCCTCAAGTAGTTTTTAGACATACCTTAAAATCTACCTTTTACCACGCGCCCTTCGCGGTGACGCATAATTTCTTTCGCAAATTGACAACCGCATAGCGGAACACGGC
>NZ_QRHU01000013.1:0-906 GCF_003470945.1 Collinsella sp. AM23-17
TCGAGGACGGCAAGAACGTCTACGAGGCCGGCAAGAAGATGACCGCGCTCGCCGACAAGGTCGCCGACGAGGGCTACGACGCCGTGTTCCTGATGGGCGTCGGCGGCACCTGGGACGAGCTCATGCAGCTCGAGTACCTCATGAACAAGTTCGGCGACCGCGACCTCGAGGTCTACCTGATCCACGCCGCCGAGTGGAACGTCATGGGCCACAAGCGCATGACCGAGAAGTCCGTCGTGCTCACCGCCTCCGAGTCCGGCACCACCCCCGAGGTCCTCGAGGCCGTCAAGAAGATGAAGGAAAAGGGCATTCGCGTCTACGCCATGACCAAGCCCGAGGGTCTCATCGGCCAGGCTGTCGGCGCCGAGAATTGCGTCAAGATGGCTTCCGATCATGGTAACGGCGGCTGCGAGATGGGCTACTACCTCGCCGACTGCTTCGGCCTGCGCCTGCTCAACCGCCGCGGCTGCTTCCCGCAGTTCGATAAGTTCATCGAGCAGACCAAGGACGTTTGGACCCACCTGGTCGACATCCGCAAGAGCTTCGAGCCGCGCGCCGAGGAGCTCGCAAAGAAGTACGCCCTGGCCCCCTACACCATGTTCATCGGCTCCGGCGCCCTGTGGGGCGAGACGATCCTGTTCTCGATGTGCATCCTGGAGGAGATGCAGTGGAAGCGCACCCGCTACATCACCTCGGCCGACTTCTTCCACGGCACCCTCGAGCTCGTGGAGCCCGGCGTCCCCGTGTTCCTGTTCATGGGCGAGGACGAGAACCGCAAGCTCGACGAGCGCGTCCGCGCGTTCCTCAACCGCGGCGTGACCGGCGACACCGACATCAACATCATCGACACCGCCGAGTTCGCGATCCCCGGCCTTGACGACGAGTTCCGCGTCATCGTGTCTCCGT